>JACQMR010000006.1 GCA_016203455.1 Candidatus Wildermuthbacteria bacterium | reverse complement strand
TTCCTATGTCTCTTACTTTCTCAATGGGATATTGTCTGGGCATACCTTGCAAAACTAATTTTTAATTTCAAATTTTAAAACAATTTCAAATGACTCAAAAGGAGACGGGCGGAGCGAGGCGCGCGGTTTGCCAGGAAACTCGCGGAGGCAGTTTTGCGTGGGCCAGAACTCAACTGCTTGAGTTCTGGCGGGAAACCTGCCTTATCATGCCATGTCCGCCTTTGGCGGACGGCATCCGAAAGGTTTCCCCGGGAACTGTACTTCTCATCAAAGAACCCTTGCCAAGCGATGCCTACTACTTAAAACATCGCCAGTAATGGAACAAGGTGGTCGCAAGAAAACAGGGTACCGAACATCGCCTACCTACCAGGCAAAATGCGCGAACGCTCTGTTGGCTTCCGCCATGCGATGCACATCCTCTTTCTTTTTAAACGCCGAACCCTCGCGGTTATACGCCGCGATCAGTTCGTCTGCCAACTTGTCTTTCATGGGCTTTCCTTTTTTAGATCTTGCGGCATTGATAAGCCAGCGAATGGCCAAAGATTCGCCCCGATCCTGCTTAACCTGCACGGGCACCTGATAGGTCGCCCCTCCAACGCGCTTTGAACGAACTTCAACCGTTGGAGCGACATTTTCAATGACGCCTTCAAACACGGACAAAGGATCTTTTTTAACCTTTTCCTTGATAATATCAAAAGCGCCGTACACTATTTTTCTAGCCGCGGTTTTCTTGCCCCGTTCCATAATTTTATTTACAAACTTTGAAACAGCGGCGCTCGCATACAAAGCGTCAGGATCGGAATGTCTTTTTTGATATTTATATCGGGGCATGCGTTATTTCGCTTTTGCTTTCTTAGTTCCATATTTAGACCGTTCCTGCTTCCTGTTCGCGACTCCGGCGGTGTCCAAGATTCCGCGAACAATATGATACCTCACCCCGGGAAGATCTTTCACTCTTCCTCCGCGGATAATAACAACGGAGTGTTCCTGAAGATTGTGCCCCTCTCCGGGAATATAAGCGGTAACCTCCATGCCATTGCTCAAACGAACCCGCGCCACTTTGCGCAAAGCGGAGTTTGGCTTTTTGGGAGTCGTGGTAAACACGCGAATGCAAACCCCGCGCTTAAACGGAGCGGGATACTGCATGGGCTGGTTCTTTTTTGAATTAAATCCAAAGGTCAACGCAGGGGTTTTATCCTTTGCTTTCCCCTTTTTTCTTGGCTTTTTGAGAAGTTGATGAATCGTTGGCATGATACAAAGAAAACCTTAACAAAATTCTTTTTAGGTGTCAACTCGCTACGCCCCCACAATAAGAGAGAATAAAGCGCGCACGAAAAATGATATGACGGGAGACAAGAAAAACAGGAAAAACAGCAATACGAACAAGCCGTATTGGTATAAAAACCTTCGCACCGCTTCCAAAGAACGGGGCAAAAGCGATAACAGCACATGGGAACCGTCCAACGGCGGAATCGGCAATAAATTGAATACCCCCAAACTGATATTCAACAGCACGATATATCCAAAAATATACGCGAGATTCACATTAAGCATCTCCAGCGGGAGAAATCGCAACGCGAGCCCGAATGCTATGGCCAAAGCGAAATTAGAGGCGGGCCCGGCCAAACTCACCAGAATGGAATCGCGCTTGGGCCTCTTGAAATTCGCCGGATTAATGGGAACAGGTTTCGCCCACCCCAAAATAATGCCTCCGCCCGTAAGCTGGCTCATGGCAATCAAAACCCCGGGCAAAAGCAAAGAGCCGACAGGATCAATATGCGGAATGGGATTCATGGTAAGACGCCCCGCGTTTTTTGCCGTGGGGTCTCCCAGAATATTCGCCACGACTCCGTGAGAAACCTCGTGCAAAACAACGGAACACACCAGCACGGCTATAAAAAAAATAAACTCCATGAATTAGATATACCATAAGAAAGAGTTATGTACTAAAATTTCTCATTTTTAATTTAAAAACAACTCTTTAATTTCAAATGATAAAACACTGCCCCGGTAGCATACGGCCTGCGGAGTAGTGCTTGGGAATTTGCGCCGAAGGCGCATCCGCCTCTGGCGGAGTTTTTGAATTTGAAATGTATCATTTGAAATCAGCGCGATACGGATTATCTTACAACATCAAACGCCCTTTGCGAAACGCTGGTTTGCAAATGAACCCTCGGCCTTGATTCGGGCTTTCCTCCCTCGCCTTCCATGTCAATAAACACAGTAACCCTGGGTTGCTGATCATCGCTCTGGGATTGTCCCATGGCGGCGAACAACAGCGTATTTACCGTAAGATTGTCAGACGAAATCGGGTACTCCGGGTCAGACCCTATCTTTTCCCAGATTCTCGTCCCCGCGGCAGGAGAATAGAACTCCTGGCATTGCCCGTTCTTATTTACAAACTTCACGCCCCTCCCGCTTCTGGTAATCTCATAATTCAAACCGCCCGCGGACAAACATATAGGCGTTATGTCTTTTTGCGCCTGCCGCAAAGCCCTGCTTATGTATTCTGCCATAAAAGAACTCTGATCCAAAAGCTCCTGGGAAGCAAGAGAATACCTCTGCGCGGAAATACCCGTAAACAGAATATTGGCGCCCCCTCCCGCCACCAGAGAGAACACCATGAGAGCAACGAGCATTTCGGGAATGGTAAAACCGCCAGATGTGTCCGAAATTTTAAATGTGAAATTGTTTTTGAATTTGAAACTTATCATTTGGATTTACGGCGTTGGCGCCGGGCTTAGCCAATTATATAATTCCGTAGCGGCTTGAACTTTATGGTCCCTGCCGCGTTCTTGCCAGGTTACCTGCGCGCTTACCTCCAGCTTATCCGGCTTGCCTGGTTCCGTTTCTGTCCGCGCAACAATGATCGCGCGCTTAAACAAACTGGCAGTTCCCGAATCATACCCGTACCCGTTGGCAGACAGCAACAAAAACCTGTCTTGGGAAACGGCGAGCGCCGTATCCGCGTAATCGGCTTCGCACCCAAAATCGCATCCCAAAAGCCCGTCCGTCCACAAAACTTCTTCAGCGCCTTTGTGGATATTTAAAAAATTGGAATCGCGGATGTTCCTTGCTATTTCCACTCCCTCTTGCGCCAAATAAGATGCCTCCAGCTGAAGCTTTGCGTTTGAGGTAAAGCTGGCGATTCTTTGAATAAGCGCGAACGCCCCTCCCGCGCCCACCACGACAAGAAACCCGGCCGCCAGCACTTCAATAAGAGTAAATCCTTTTTTCTTCATACATTCCACATTACAAGCGCCATATTACAAAGGGGAAAGATAAAACGACATTTTCTCGTTAGTTTTAAGCATTGGGTATTGTTTGTGGTTTGGGATTTGTGATTTGGAATTTTCTCCTCATGGCATTAATCAATATCAATAATTCCTTTGTTGGTAATGGTAACGCGGCGAGTTAAGCTTGAATCGTCCGCCCTTTGCAGAACAACCGCCATCTGCGTCCTTACGATCGGACTCGCCGTTCCGGAGGTAACGGCAATGACGGGCATGGGCGGCAAGAACACCACGCTTCCGCGTTTAACCGCCGGCAGAGCGGGAAAAACATCCTGTATGGAAATTCCCGGCTCCAAAGATACGGTTTCCACCAAGCCGTCCGTCCCGTCATTATACGCGTTATTCCCGTTGCATTCGGCAAAAAGCGAATACGACTCGGGCATATCCTGGCTGAAAAACACCCCGTATCCGCTTATGCTTCCCGCGGCGCATGCGAACGGCTGGGCGCGCATGGCAAGTTCTTGCGCGCGCCTCACATCCTGGCCAAGCTTGTGGGCGGCCCTGTCTAGCGCCAAACCCCTTTCTCCGGCGCGCCAGTTTACCAAAACAAGCCCGCTCATAAACGACATAATGAATATAACCACGAGAAGCTCGGGAATGGTGAAACCTCGGCTCATGTGCGAAAAACTGCAATTTCTAATTTCTATTTCTTAATTTCTAATCAATTTCTAATATCTCAATATCCATTTTTCTTATTTAGAGTCCCTACAATCTTGGAAAATATTAGAGTAAGCTCTTTTGCTTCCTGCCACAAGCGCCTGCATGCACTGCCTTGTTCGGGGCATGCTCTTGTTATCATTCTCAGCCAATGCATCGTTTCATTCGCCTCCTTTTTTGCAATATAAATCTTGTTACGAAAATCCTTGGGAGAACTTGCCTGATTGGCTTCCCTATAATTTGCCCCCACGCTTGTCCCCGAACGCACCAACTGACTAATAAGCGGGATTATAAACGACTCTCTACTTACTCCTTTGCAGAAATCTATCACCGCTTCGCCAAATCTTGCGGTGCGTTCCTCTAAATCATACGCCAATTCTTCAGATTTTTGTTTTTGCGTTATGGCATTGGTCATTAACTAGAAATTAAGAAATAGAAATTAGAAATTCTCTAAAAATATCTCAGCACCGCCGGCAGTCCCCTTGCCAGCAAAATCACGGCAAACGCCAGCACCGCCCACAACAAAACCTCTCTGCCTTTCTTGATTCTCGCCGGGTCTCCGCCCGAGCCAAGCATTAAAATCCCGCCGTACACAATGACAATGGGCAAAATGGCTATCGCCAAAACAAACATAAAGTTCAAAACGGTCCTCAAGAGATCCAAAAGGTTGTCTGAAGAAATGGGGTTGAGCTTGGTGCCAAAAGTAGGCTCGCCCGAAACCGGACAATCGGCAGGACAACTGCCACCCCCACCTTCTCCTACTTCGCATATATTATTCCCACATATAGAAACAACCTCAGAGTTTGCTGTAAACTCGGGACCCAAAACACTATCGCTGTCAAACCCATCAGCACTCGCCTTGGCATAAATCCTCCAGCAGTATGTCTCGCCGGAATCCACAACAACCTGCTTATTCACACTACCTACTCCTGGCTGGTCCCCAGGCACAAGCCATTCACCAATGTCAGCACAGCTTAATATTGGCTGGTCATCTCTATCGCGCTTTAGACCATATTCAACATGAAACCTTTCAATAGTACCCCCTCCACCCTCACTCCATTCCCAATTAAGCATGGCACTCCGTTGCCCAACAGAACTCACATTCAAATTATACGGCGCATTAAGACCGAAGACCTCCAATGGCATCACAAAGGAGAGTACAAGAAGACAAAGAAAGAATAGTTTGCTCATTCTTACAGTATACCGACTTTCTTATTCAACTACCACCCACACTGGGAAGCATGTATCCGAACGACCGCTTGGATCGGTTACCGCAACGCTGGGCCTATAAGTGCCTGCCCGCGAATAAGCGCGCGAAACTTCCTTGCTATTTGCAGTCGTACCATCTTCAAACTCCCAGAGATAAGTTAACAAATCTCCGTCCAAATCCGTTGCATCAACAACATAGCGAAACAATATATCTGTAGTCCCTTCAAACGGATAGACCGAACATGAGACAATATGCGGAGGACCGTTGACAGCAACGACGACTGGGCGGCTGTCTGCGTTATTTCTGGCGGTATCGGCGCATCGCATTTTTAGAACTTGCGGCCTCTCCTCATCGGGCTTAAAACTTCCAACCACTCTACACTCCGTTTCGCAATCATCCACAAAATCTGCCATCTTTATAAATATATCATTGATATAAATCCCGCAACCCAAAATGCCTGCGTCATCCCTAACACGCGCCTCAACCATGTAGTTTTCTATTTCTTCTCTGACAACAATTTCCCCAAATTCCGGAGGAGTAAAATCTATATGATAAGAAGCATAGGCCATGCCCTTGTTGCCCAACCTATCATTAGCTTCTACGAACACAGAACAGGAATCTCTGCCCTCAAAAGAACACATGCGATTCGCACCAACGGTAATCTCTGAAGTAGCCGAGTTGCACGATCTCGCAACAAACCCGGAACACCGTTCTTCTCCGCTTTTACCATAAGCGCATACCTGATAAACACAGGACGATTCGTTTAGCCCAACGCCCAAATCTTCCTCAAAAACAACAGCAGAAAAAGTATCTCTCTGCCAAGTTCCATTGAAAGGGGAGTCAATAAATAAAGCAGGAGGATTACGATCTCCTTGTTTGGGCGTCAAAGGCGCGGGTGGCGGCACCGAATAGGTAATGAAAAAATCCTGCGAAAGAAAAAAAACGAAAATTCCCATTATTGCAATCGCAACCAACAGAGCCACAACAAACTTCTTTCTTGGCTGAAGATGTTTCATAAAATTCTCGCTAAAACGGAGACACCTCCTGCCACTCCGGGAACTGGAGTCCCACATTATTGATACTATTACCAGCAGAGCATGTCTCGCCCGCCAGCATGGCATCATCGTTCACCTTAAGAGTTATATTATACGACCCTGCCTGCGCGTACGCGTGCGCGGGATTTTGATCATTTGAGCCGGAAAAGTCGCCAAAATCCCAAACCCAAGTTCTGGATGCAGAATCTGGCGCAAACACCGTATCGTCAGTAAATTGAATTAGTTCCTCCGCTCCGGGAAAAGACGGAGTCCATGAAAAAGCCGGAACCGGATACTTGTGAGGCCTGGTTGTAAACGAAGGTCCCGCCACCCATTCAGGATCCGAAAAATCTTCCGAATCATCCCACACTTTCACGCGCCAATAATATGTTGTGTTGAATGCGAGGCCGGCGGGGGAGTACTGGACATTAGCACTGCTTGCCTCTCCGCTCAAACCCGGGATAATGGGATCAAAATCGGAATCCGTTGCGATTTGCACCTCATATTTGCTTTGACTATCTCCGGCGTCTTCATCGACAAATTCCCAAGAGAGCGTAACAGGCGGAGCGCCGGCAAAACAATAATCTGTTGACGCGTTGTCGTGAGAAAGATTTATGGCAAAGGGACGAGAGTTCGCGGATATGGAAATATCTGCCGTATCTTCCGCGAAACTAATGCTCCTCTCCGCGCTCACCTTCGCTGTATATGAGCCAATGGAAGGGTACTGGCAAAGGTCTTGCACCGCAAACACCGGATCGCCCGCGCCCGCCGTAACTTTTGTATTTTTCCCGTTCCTCGGTATCCATCCCGCGTCGGAAGCAGAAAGATCAATGCCGCCTACTTCAAAATCCCACTCGGTTCCGTCATCAATACCGCAGTCAAACTTGAAATTGGCGCTCCCTTCGGCATTGCCGGACACCGTTGCCTCCAGATCAAACTTTGTGTTTATACTTCCCGATGCTGGCAAAGAAGAAAGATCCAATCCCAACGACTCTACTGCAATGTCAGTTGATTCTCCCTCCTTCCCTAAACCAGCTCTGTCATAGCATACGGCATAATTGTTGCTATATATATGACCTGCCGGATCAGCAAGCTCTAACGCTGAAAATTCTACTAAACAATCGGTCGTACATAGTGTATCGGCAGGCAATACCCATGCTTCAACCTCCGCGTCATCAATATACAAGGAGCAGTAAGCAATCTCAATATTATCTTGAGCTCGTACTTTATATACGACCGGCTCATTCTCCGCTACTCGTATGGGATATAATTGGTCTTCTGCATCTAGCGTAGTATACAATTTACTCACCAATACTGGAGGAGTCCAATCAATATTATACATACGAAAATCTTCCCCCAAATTGGCAACATTGTCTTTTGCTCCAATGAACACCTGACAGGCGTCTAACCCTTGCAAATCGCAATGCGTAGCCCCAAATCCAACGAAAAGTTCTGTCGTGTCCGTTGATATGTTGCACAACCGTCCAGTTTTAGCAGTACATTTTTGTTCCATATCATCTTTATATGTGCACACTTGCAGATAGCATGCGTTAGTATCAAGACCGGAGCCAAGATCTTCCTCGCTGGTACGCAAAAAATATTTGTGATCTTCCGTAGAACCTCTAAGCCAAGAATCAACTGGCGCATCAAGAACGGAACTGGGCCCAGTTTTATCCACCTTAAACTCAACCGCAGCAGCAGAAAAACCCGCATTTCCCGCAAGATCTTTGCCCGCGGCACAAACCCAGAGATGATCCTTCACGCTCAAAACAGCCGGATCGGGCGCAGACGCGGCATACTCGGAGTAATTCGTACTGCATCCAAACGGATTAGAGGCATGAGCCTTAAAAGCGTACGATGCGCTGTCGCATCCCGATCCCCCGACGGAATCACTACATGAAATTATTGCCATTGCCGAAGCTTTTTGCCATGTCCCTGTAACGCTCGCCGGGTCTGCCGTCAAAGAAACCGCGGGCGCTCCCGTATCTATGCCAAACGCCCGTCCGTCCGCGACAGAAGCGGCGGCGTACGAGCTTTCCGCGCCGGCTTCATCAATTGCTTTTACTCTCCAGTAATAGTTGCCATCGGAAAGCTCTTGTCCGAGATCTCCTGTGGTATAGCTTCCGATTGCATCCCCCTCCGCTTGGCCGACAACAAAAGAAGAAACCCCCTGAACCGCAGGCGCGGAAGTATAATCAACGAGAATACGGGTTGAAGTAAATGTCGGGAAATTTGCTATCTGCGTCCGATACTTCACCTGGTCTCCCGCGTCAGGGTCAGAAAGATTAAAAGAAAGCGCGGGCTGTGAAGTATTAAGCCATGCTCCGCCCTGGGGAGAAAGTTCCGCGGGAACATTTGGAATTTGATTATGCGCCATGACCACCTTAATGGGCCCCCGGACAATCCGTTTTTCTATTACGGGATCTGGATCTCCGGCATCAAACTTATCAGCTTCCACGCCTCCGCAATGCCCCGCCGCTTCCGTAATGCAGTTATCCGCGTTATCTACGACATGCATGCCATACCACCATGTTCCATCAGAAGGATTGTCTGAAAATGGAGAAACGGGGTCTGTGCCAGACGCGCACCCGGAAGCAGTCCCTGCGACACACTCCCAAGAAACCATATCTCCGGAACGCCACACTTCATATCTTGCAATACCGCTCCCTCCCTTGTCTTCAGCGTCCCAAGTAATACTCAAGGCATCGTGCGCTGAAAGTTCCGTACTGGCGCAGACCGCAACACCCGCGCAACTCACGCCATCAACAGCAAAATCATCAACCTTTGGAGCGGTGCCATCTGTTACTGCAAACCTCACATAGGCCAAATTGGAAAATTCCGTGCCGTCGTAAGCGCGATACGCAAAGCTATCCTCGCCGTTCCACCCGTCGTTTGCCTTGTACGAAAGGAGGCCCTCAAAGCCAAGCCAGGCCGCGCCGTGTTTCGCATCTTCCGCGATGAAAGCGGATAACGCGTCGTTTTCCGTATCCGTATCGTTCGCCAGCACTCCTGGCGCGGATAACTCATACACATCTTCTTCAAATACGGAATAAGGCCCGTCATCTGCCGCCGCGGGCAAGTCGTTCACCGCCGTAACGATTATGCTCACTGTCGCGGTATTGGAATCCAAAACGCCGTCGTTGGCTTTGTAGGTAAAAAAGTCGTTGCCGTTGAAATTGGCGCTGGGAGTATATGTGAAAGAGCCGTTGGAATTGAAAGCAAGAGTTCCTTGCGAGGGTCCGGTTGCAGGCATAGGAGTTGCTACGGAAAGAAGATTGCCGTCCGCGTCCGTGTCGTTTCCCAATACCCCGGGAGCGGCGACTGTTAGCGCGGTGTCTTCGTTTGTTGAATACGAATCGCCCGCGGCCATGGGCGCGTCATTCACCGGATTCACCTCAATCTTTTGCGTAAGAGTTGCAAACCCTCCGTCAGCATCCGTTACCTTAAACATGAATCCGTCTTCTCCAGAAAAATTAAGAGAGGGCGTATATGTTACAAACGCAGAGTCCTCGTATCCGTCAGCCAGCGTAGCTTTGGAGCAAGGTTCATTAGAAATCGCCCCGAGGATTCCATGCGCCGGAGACGCCGTAATCTCAAATCTCAAATCGCATGTTTCAATGTCAGAACCGTAAAGTGTCATGCGCAGAGCGGTATCTTCATTGGTTTGTTCAGTATTAGAGACAATCACAGGGAAATCATTCTCGGAGTTCACGGTGAGCACAAACGAGTTGCTGGCGCTCTCTCCGCTTGCGTCTCCAACGATTAGCGTAATAGTCGCGGTTCCATATTGATTTGCAGAGGGGGTTACCGTTACCGTACGACCTGCGCCCGAACCTCCAAATACTATGCCCCCTAAAGGCACTAATGTGAGATTATTAGAATCGCCGGTTAGCATGAGGTTTCCCGGGGCCGTCTCCACATCTCCCACCGTAAAGCCGAGAGCGGGAGTTGCGGTATCCTCGTCTATTGTCTTATCGGCAACATCTGAAATCGTCGGCCTGTCATTAACCGCGTTCACGGTAACAGTAAAAGTTTTTACCACAGAACCTCCGCCGTCATCAGTTACCGTTACCGTTATGATTGCCGCCCCATTCGCGTTTTCCGCGGGCGCGTAGCTTAAACTGCCCTCGGCATTCGGACTCGTATAGTTGACCGTTGGATTAGAAATAAGGGCGGGAGTGTTAGATACTGCCGTTACAGTTAATTTCTGGGTTTCTCCTCCGCCCGCCGTAATTCCAGCCAGATTCACGGTCTGCCTTCCCGCGTCTTCATCAATGGATGCGTCCAAGAGAGTGTCCAGAGTTGGCGCGTCGTTCATCGGATTCACAGTAATAGTCACTGTAGCCGTATTGGAATCCTCCGTGCCGTCGTTGGCTTTGTAGGTAAAAAAGTCATTGCCGTTGAAATTGGCGCTGGGAGTATATGTGAAAGAGCCGTTGGAATTGAAAGCAAGAGTTCCTTGCGAGGGTCCGGTTGCAGGCATAGGAGTTGCTACGGAAAGAAGATTGCCGTC
>JACQMR010000005.1 GCA_016203455.1 Candidatus Wildermuthbacteria bacterium | reverse complement strand
TGCGGGCCTGAACTTACCAGGCAAGGGATTACGCTACTTTAACACGGTTATAGTTACCGCGGACGTTCACTGGGGCTTCACCCACTAAGCCATAACCTTACGGCTACGACCTGCAGGATTAACACTCCAGCACTGGTCAGGCATCAGCCCCTCTACATCCTCTTGCGAGTTTAGCAGGGACCTGTGTCTTTGGTAAACAGTCGGTAGAAAAAAATTATCTGTGACCCTCCTTGCGGAGGGTAGGTCTTATCCCGAAGTTACGACCACTTTTTTGCCTAGTTCCTTCAAGAGCTTTCATCCGTTCACCTTGGCGCACTTACGCCGACCCACCTGTGTCGGTTTACGGTACGGATTCATCGCGTTAAACTCTTTAGAGCTTTTCCGGGAAGCATGCTCACTCGGCTCTCCGCCCTAAGGCGGTCGCCTCTGCGCTTGGGTTTCCCCTCACGCCAAGGACAAGAATCCAATAACTTGCCCGAGCTACTATCCTCCGTCATCTAAAGAAACACGCGACAAAGAGAAGGAATATTAACCTTCTGTCCATCGCGGCATACCATTTGGCATACCGCTTAGGGCCGCCTCACCCTTGGATGATTGTCATTGCCAAGGAAACCTTGGGTTTTCGGTGTGCGGGGTTCTCACCCGCATTGTGGTTACTCATACCAACATTCTCACTCCTCATCGCTCCACCAGACCTCGCGATCCGGCTTCGCCGCAATGAGGACGCTCCCCTACCACTCTCCGCCCGAAGGCGGAAAATCCTTATCTTCGGTATATGGCTTAGCCCCTGTACATTTTCGGCGCAAAACTCCTTAGCTAGTAAGCTGTTACGCACTTTTTAAAGGATAGCTGCTTCTGAGCGAACCTCCTAGCTATCTCTGGAATTTCACTTCCTTGTAATTTTGCACTTAGCCATATTTAGGGACCTTAGATGAAGGTCTGGGCTGTTACCCTCGCGAGCGCGGAGCTTAGCCCCCGCGTTCTGACTACCTATTCTTGAACCTCGGCATTCGCAGTTTGGTAAAAATGTCTGGATTGCTCCAAAACATTCTTTCCAGAGCTCTACCTCCAAGGTCTGCAATAGGCGCTAGCCCTAAAGCTATTTCGGGGAGAACCAGCTATTACCAAGCTCGATTAGCTTTTCACTTCTTATCACAACTCATCCCAGGAAGTTGAACGATCCACGGGTTCGGGCCTCCGCCCGCCTTTCGGCGGACTTCACCCTGGTCATGACAAGCTCGCTTGGCTTCGGGTCGTTCCCGGCAGCTAAAATGCGCTATTCGCACTCGCTTTCGCTTTGCCTCCGCGCCGTAAGCGCTTAGACGGAAGCTGACGGGAACACTCGTTGGCTCGTTCTGCAAAAAGCACGCCGTCACCCCGCTGCGCAGCAGCGGAAGCACGAAATTCCAAATCCGAAACACGAAACAAATTCTAAACTTAAAATCCCAATACCCAAAACATTTTGAATTTTTGTTATTTGGATTTTAGTATTGTTTCAAATTTCAATATTCTAATTTCGTATTTCCCGGTGCTGCGCATCGGAGCTCCGACTCTTTGTAGGCGGGATGGTTTCAGGTACTATTTCATTGCCCTCACCGGGCTGCTTTTCACCTTTCCCTCACGGTACTAGTTCACTATCGGTGATGCGAAGTATTTAGTCTTTCCCGATAGACCGGGATGTTTCCCACGGAGCGTTCGTTCTCCGAGGTACTCAAGGAACATAACAAGGAGCGTACCAATGGTTTTCAAATACGGGGCTTTTACCCTCTATGGCTGTCCTTCCCAGGACATTCTTCTAACCAGGCACCTAGGTGTTCTCCCTCGGTCAAGCATAATCGCTGCCCCTCGTTTTAACGGGAAGCAACGATAATACTCCCGACGCTATGATCTTACAACCCCTCACGCCCTTGCGGGCATAAGGTTTAGACTGCTCCCTGTTCGCTCGCCGCTACTAAGGGAATTCACTTGCGTTCTCTTTTCCTCCGCTTACTGAGATGTTTCACTTCAGCGGGTTCGCTTCTATCTTACGATAGATGATCTGCCTTTCGGCAAACCGGGTTTCCC
Source organism: Candidatus Wildermuthbacteria bacterium (assembly GCA_016203455.1). Classification (GTDB taxonomy): domain Bacteria; phylum Patescibacteriota; class Minisyncoccia; order Minisyncoccales; family UBA10102; genus JACQMR01. The sequence continues at coordinate 16,860 of JACQMR010000005.1, read as the reverse complement.
CATTCGGAAACTCCCGGATCAAAGGTCGCTAGACACCTCCCCGAGAATTATCGCAGTCACGCTACGTCCTTCGTCGCCTTCGCATCCCAAGGCATCCACCATCCGCCTCTAAATATAATGCAAGTTCTGCTGGCTAGCAGTGTATCTTCACTACAATTCAATTTTCAAAGTCCTTGCCAAAAGCCCATGAGAAAATGAAAAACCGCTGGAAAGCGGCGGAAAACTTACACGAAAACCAGTCAGGTTTCGTCAGCCGCTTTTCTTCGTGTTTGAATGGTTTATTCCTTCTCTCATGCCTGCAGTAAAGTATATCCCCTGCCCAAACGAATGTCAAATCCAAGCTTTAGCCCACAGCATGGGCGCGAAACCAAGCGAAAAACTGCATCCAATGTAGCCACTTACAGCTAGATTGGATGCAGTTTTGCCAAGCCACTAAAAAACCGCAATTCAATCTTCCAGTCGTTTGGTCTGAAAAACTGAATTGCAGAGGAGAAGGTTAGCGCAAGCGCAAACCCTCTCCTTAAAAACTCATCATCCTGGGTCTGTCCAGGAGATCCGGAGGATTCCGGACCCCTGTCCACCCACAAGGATAACTAGGGAGCTTTTTCAACTCCTTTCCTGTCCACGAATAGGACAGATGAAACGAGATCTGCCCCGCTCCTGGCAGATCAATATAGATGACCGGACTCCCCCAGTCATCTTCCCCAAGTCCCCAAACAAGATATTCCGGGGCTTGGGCAACGAACGCCCGAAGAAGAAAATCCTTGACATAATACCATGCCTCGGATTCCTCCTTGGCCCATCCGTTGGCCAGAAATGTTGCCCGAGCGATATGCTCGGGGCCATTTGCCACCGCCCTCTCAGCGAAGACAATGACTTGTTGGGCAAACTCTGGCGAGATCTCTCCCGCCAAAATTTGATGAAGATCCCGCAAGGCGGGATCTTCAACGAACTCGTCGTCAAGCTCCCAATCCCGCCTCATGAGATCCCCCTCTTTTTTTGAATATACTCTGGGAAAGTTTTGCTCTCCCATCAAAATTCACAAATCTCTTTCTGAACTTTGATAGATTGGGAAGCTAGACGCAGTGTTTTTACACACTTTACCGAGCTTCCCTTTTCAACCTAGTTGCCCGCGCCGACCAGGAGGTCGTCGTACACGACGCCCTCCTGGATGCGCCTCAACAGGGTCTCCTGAGGGCCAATATTCAGGACCCTGTCCCCCCCTTCATACCAAGAATAAATCCTGGTACGATCCGCGGCGGCCACCGCGTTCGCCGCATCCAGAGCGGCCCGTGCCGCTTTGAGAGCGGCATAAGGACCACTTGTCAATCCCGCCACGATGTGGCGGCGGTCGCCGAAACCGTCGGCACGGAATGCCTTCCGTGCCGCCAGCTCGTCCCTCCCATCCTTGTGAGAAGGGGGGGAAAGAGACAAGCGAAAACTTCGGTCCTGAAAGAGTTTCAGGACCCCCCTAGCCGCGTAATCCGCGGCCCAATATGCCGCCCATTCGGGCAGATCCTCAAATGTTCTCATTCTCATGTTTCCTCCTCCTTCCCGCCTCGGTATCCGAGGTCGGGTTGCTTGGCTATTCTTCATAGCGGCAAGCTGTCCTCCTTCGCGTCTTCGGTATCTTGTTAATCTACAGGAGGACACTTTGCCGCTATGAAACTATTATAAAGAACTGCTCCACTGTTCAATCTTCCACCCTTCAACAAGTTCAGGGCAAGTCCCTTCAATAAGTTCAGGGCGAGTCCCTTCAACAAGTTCAGGGGTGAAAAACTGAATTGCGGAGGAGAAAGGGTGGGATTGGACCAACACCTTTCTCCTTTGTTCCTAGGCGACTAGCCCTTCGTAGGGCTCATCGCCGGTCCATTCGTCCGCAAGAACCTCGCGGGCGGACTTGAGACAGGCGTCGTATGACGCCCGTCCCTCCGGCGTCCCAATGTACGGTGGAGCCAACAGCTCCACCACTTCCCCGTCTTTCCAGACGAGGAATCCCACTACCCAGACCCCCCTGGGGAGGATCTGGGTCCCGTGCCGGGCCCCGAACATGGGGCCCGACTCCCGCCCGAGCCATCGGGCGTCAACACAAAAGATCGTTACTTGACTAATCATAGTACCTCCTGTGGTACTCCCCATCAGTGGTCAGTTGACGGGTACGGCTTAGGATTTCCCATCCCATGACCCTTTGAGAATGGGAATCCTCCAAAAGTTTAGATTCCTTTCGGACAATCAACCTTCTTATTCTATAAAAAGACTGGTTACCCGAAAGGAAATTTTAAAAGTGCTTTGGAAAATTCCTGCTCTCCCATCAAAATCCATGAATATCTTCCTGGACTTTGATGGGATGGGGAGAGATTGGAATAGAACCAATACTCTCCCCTTTCTTACTCCAGCTCGTCTAGAGCGCGAGCTGGTACAATTCCACCTCCTCCACTGGGACACCGCATGGGTTGTCCCATCCAAGCTGTCTCCCCTGGCACGGACAATCCGTGCCACAGGACTCCAAATCATGAAACACAGGGGTCGCTTCGGGCAGTGGGAGCGGAGGAGTGTTCAACCACTCCTCCTGCTCCGGGTTGTACTCTATCCAATCCCAGGGGATTCCGTCCCCCGGGCCGCTCTCGCCAGAGTCGTGCACAAGCACGGCTCCGGGTCGACTATTTTGCACACACGGGTAGTTCCCCGTGGTGCAAACAATCACCGGGGTCAGCCGGAATCCCGGAGTTTCCTCCGGATTCGGGCCCACCCAGACAAAACCTTGCTTGTCATAACCGGCCCACCCCCGATATTTCATGATCTCGGCCATATCTCCTCCTTCCCGCCTCGGTGTCCGAGGGTCGGGTTGCGCTATTTCTTCATAGCGGCAAGGCGAACACTAACTCTGTTTTTCGCTCCAATCATTCAACAATCTTGAGTGTATCTGGGCTAATGTTCACTTTGCCGCTATGAATATGTTGCAAAGAACTGCTCTACATTGCACAAATATATTAGCATGGATTATTATTTATGTCAAGACAGCGCGCGAACCAAAAACAAACCTCCGCCAGGAACTCTGGCGGAGGAAAAACCTGCGTTTTTTACTCTCAAAACCTATTCTTTGAACTTCTTCCCCAGGTCTCTCAAAATCTCTCCGGCAACATCCTTGCCTGCCAATCCAAAGGCCAGTCCCCCGGCAATGACAACCAGGGCAACCAAACCTGTAAACAAGGTCTGGAGCAATCCCGGAGCTATTCCCAATTGCGTCAAAATGGCAATGGCGGCAAAAATCCACATGGACCACCGCACAATCACGCCAACGATATGCCCGTATCCAACCTGCGTTGATTCAACAGCCGCGCGGAGAACTTTTTCCACGATATCGGTAATGATAACCGTTACCACAAAAATTAACGCCGCGACCAGCACATTGGGCAAATACGCCAACGCGTCCCGAATGAATCCGGCTAACTGGGCCAATCCCAAAACCTCAACGGAGGCGAGCAAAAACACAACCGCCAATACCCACTTGAAGATCCCCCCGATAAACGCCGAGGGATCAACCTTGAGATCCGCCTTTTCCAGGGCGCGCTTCCAATTGCCGCGCTCAAACATCTGATTGAATCTCGCGCGCTTCAAAATATCCGTAACCAAACGCCCTATGCCAACGGAAATAAACCAGCCGATAATAAAGATCACCAAAGCGCCCACCAGGGCCGGGATAAATCCAATAAATCCCTGCCACAGATCCTGCACGCTCTGCATGGTTATTGCGTACCAATCAAAAATCATATTGTTGTAGAAGATAAATACTGCTTATACATACGGCTTGCCGACCTTTGCATATATACTCTCATTATACAACAGCGCGGACGCGCCGTACAATCCTTGCGCGCCCCAAAACGCGCGCGCGGCCAATTCGCCCAAAATGTCTGCTGTCTCTGCTTACGCCTTTATTATCGCCCTCCACCCAATAAGCAGTACCCCGCTCGTCTTTCTTTACAGAAGAAATTCGTTTCAAAAGCACCCTGCCCGCGCTCTCGGGGTCTTCCACAAGAACAACATCTAGCTCTTGCAAGGGCCTCCAGAGCAAAGAAATCCTATCCAGTAAAACAAAGTCCCCCTCTCCGCACGCCGGCTCCATGCTCTTTTCTTGTACGCGAAAATACAAAATCACTGGGATTTTTTATCCTCTATCGCTCTAAACATCTCCGCAATTTCATCCACTGCCGCCTTCAATGCCCGGGCCGTTTCCACGCTTGCGTTTTGTTTTACCTGCGAACATAATTTTGTCGCTTTCCAAAATGTTTCATGAAGATTGGGAAATACGCCAAGATGTTCTGACTTAAAATAATCCGTCCACAAAATCAACAGTTCTTTTTTGCATATCTGCGCGTGCTCTTCTTTCACGGCAATATATCTAACCAAAGAATTTGCCTTGCCCTTTGCGGTCTCCGCATTGAAATTCAAGAAATTAGGGGGTTCTAATTCCTGGATCAACTGCGCCATGCGAACAACGGTTTTTGCCGCGGTAAGCGCGGGTTCCGGCGTATATATGCCGCAAGGAATATCGCAATGCGCGTACGCCGGCTTTGCCGGAACAATAGAATGCAATAAAGAAAGTATAGAATACATCATAGAGTTACTATACCCAATTTCCCCAAAAAAGAAAACCGCCTCTCCGCCGTTTTGCAGAAAGACGGTCTCCCGCGAAAAACTACCCTTTCTTTCCGGTCATCTTCACCACGCCGTACGCGGCAGACAATCCAATCAATACATACACGGCTTTTGCCAAAACAGAGCCGGCTCCAAACAAAACGGCTACCAGGTCCATGTTAAAAAGACCAACAAGCCCCCAGTTCAAGCCGCCCGCAACCAGCAGAAGCATGGTTGCCAAATCAAGCGGAGACATTTTCATCATAGAAACGCAATCTTTATTGCTTGCTCATTAAGAAACTGCTCCGACCTTTCTTTCCCCCACTATATCAAAAAAACAACAAGAGGACAGAAAGCTTTACGCAAGAGCGGGCAAACCAGAAGAGCTGTTTTTTCCGTGAGCGTTCACCACATGGAATCCCAGGTATTCCAATGCTTGCGCCGTATGGTCAAATATCTTCCCTTCTTTTTTTAATTCCTGAAACGGCGCGTTCCCCTCAAGCATGGAAAGGATCAAAGGATTCGCACCGGAAATCACAATCTCTTTGCCGTTTTGTTTTACAAAATCAATGAGATCGGCCAGAGCGTCCACGCCGTCAAGATCAACAAAGAACAATTCGCGGAGCCGCAACACCACGGTGCCGTATCCTGCCAGCTGATGCTTGAACCGCTCCAAATGGGCTTGCGCGTTAATATACGCCAACTCCCCTCTTACGGAATACACGAGCGTTTCTCCTCCGGCATTGATATTCTTAATCTGCTCCCCGGTAACATGGCTTATAATATGCTTATTGCGATCGTTGATAATAAGCTCAAACTGCCCGCGGGAGAGTTTTTCAACAAACATAACCAAGGTCATCGCTGTTCCGGCAAGCAGACCCACAATGGGATCTTCATATAAAGTAACGCCCGCAACCACCAAAGAAAGCACAAAACTCATGCGTTCCAGCCGCAACATACGCCCGAAATGCTGGAGTCCAACCATGCGCGCGGCAGTAAATACCAGTATGGCGGCAACCATAGACAAGGGCATAAACGCGAAATATTTGAGAAACACAAAAGAAATAATAATAATGCATACACTGCTTATGGTCGCAGAAACCCTGTGCGTGGCTCCGGTCTTTACATTTAAGGCCGTGCGGGCCAACGCGGCGGTTGCAGGAATCCCGCCCGCCAAACCCGAGGCGATATTCGCCAAGCCCAATGCCAGCATCTCCCTGCTTTTGTTATGCTCGGTCTTGGTCATGGTGTCTGCGATGCGCGCTGAAATCATGGTTTCCAGTATGGCAACCACGGCTACCGCGGCGGCAATTCCAAGCACCGATGGATCCGCATACCACTCAACCGGCTGGATAATTCGCGGAGAAATTTCGGGGAACCTGTCGCCAAGCGTTTGCAAAGAAAACGGCGAAATCTTGGCGGAACATAACCATCCAAGCAAAATCGCGGGAGGAGTAACGGCAAGCACCGCGGGTATTTTAGGGAAAAACTTCAACAGCCCAAAAAGAAGAACCAAGCCAAGCAGGAACACCGCGCCCGCCGTTAAAGACGCGTCTCCAATATGCCTCAAGGACTCAAAAATATTCTCAATAAATTTTTCGTGAACGGGCAAACCGGAAAGCCCAAAAGCGAAGTTCAGCTGATTTAGCCCGATAATACCCGCCACTCCCAAAGTAAACCCGTGAATCGCGCTCCCTGGGATAAATACAAGATACCTATGCAGTTTTAACGCAAAGGCAATGAGAACAAACACCCCGGCAACAACTGCAAGCGTAGGCAGAACCCCCGCGCCTCTAGTAAGCGCGTACGAGGCAAGAATCCCGGACAAAGCTCCGGTAGGCCCTACAATGTTGTAATTGCTTCCGCCAAAAAAAGACGCGAAAAGTCCGGCCCACACGGCCGTAATGATCCCCGCGGTTGGAGTGCTTCCCCCCGCGATCGCAAGCGAAACGGACAATGGCATGGAAACCAGCGCCACGGTAATTCCGGACTTCCAGTTATTGCGGGCGTTCCTTGCAAAAGCCAGGACGCCCGCGTGTATGCTTTGCGTCATAAATGTTGCCGCAAAGCGAGATTCAGATCACAGAGCGCGCCACTACAATAGAGCCAATGGCGGCGTGCTCAATAATTTCAATCCCCTCTTGTCGCGGTCAACGGATATACTATACACCACCCAAGAACCTTGTAAAGAGGGCGCAAAAAGCGTAATGGGGTCTGACCCCACTACGCTTTTTTCCTCTACGGCTTTAAGTCGCTTTGCTCGCGAAGCAAACGGATACCAAGATATGAAAGCGGAGTATACAAAACGCCCATTGCCACCTTAAAAATCCACCAAGAAATAATTATGCTAATGAGCGCATGGGTTGAGTACACGCCCGCGAACGCTATAACCATAAAGATTACCGTATCTAACATTTGAGACCATAGGTTAGAAAGAAACGAACGCAACCAAAAAAACCTTGTCCCTAGTTTTTTGCGAAAGAAAAAGAATGCCAGCACATCCTGATATTCAGCTATCAAAAACGCGGCAAGCGAAGCTACGGCAAGCCGTACCGAAACGCCAAACACCTCATTATATCCCTGGCGCACCCATTCTCCGGCAGATGACCATGGCATGGCGAGCGACAAAAAAGAATACAAAATAAACAATGCCATGCTAATAAACCCGGCAAGCACAAAAAACTTTGCAATGTGTTTTCCGTACACTTCCCCGATAACATCGGTCATTAAAAACACAATCGGGAAAGAGAATACCGCAACCGGCACATGGGAGCCAAAAAGAAACGGCATGATCTTTAACCCCAAGGTATTTGCCGCGAAAAGCGACGCAAGATATACGGCAAGCGCGATACACAATTTTTTAAACGAACGATCAGTAAGTTGAATCATGGTTATATTCTTTTAAATTAGCAGAGACGCAAACAAAAAACCGCCGATAGGGCGGGACCACGCAAAATCAATCCCCCGCCCTATCGCTCAAGAAGTGCGGCGCAGACAAACCCGGACCAAGTTTTTACTCTATGATTATGCAACATGGGGGTTAGATCACAAAGTTATCCTAGCGTACTCAAGACCGTATTTCCCCGTTTTGCCAATTGATACGCCGCCGCGCTTCCCATCGCGCCCAGCCCCAATACGATTGTATCAAATGTATTCTGCATATTTTGTAATATTATCACAAACCGCGCCGTCTAAGCAACAGACGAATCCCCTATAAACTCCGCCCACATAATGTCATACATTTATATACGGCCGCATACATAAATATGACATTCTGCATCGCAGAAAATCTTACAGAAGAATTGCCTCCAAAAAAGTTGACTAAATAGTAAAAATATATCAATAGACAAGCTAGTTCCGCACAACAATCTCATACAAAGGAGGCCTCGCCTTGGAGAAGGCACGCATTGGCGACCTTTCACTTGATTACGCGAGTCCGGCAGCCGAAGGACACCACTATCCCCTTCTCTTCATCCCTGGAATGCATGAGGAGAGCTGGCTATGGGCAAATTGGATGAAAGTCGCGTCCCAAGATGGCTGGGATGCTTGGGCAATAAACCTGCGTGGGCATGGCAACAGCAGGCCAAAAAATCTGGGCAAAGTTTCAATCATGAACTATGTGGAGGATGTGGAAGTTACCCTACGCGAGATCGGCCCGGCAATTTTGGTTGGCCACTCCATGGGCGGGCTTATCGCCCAGATCGTTGCTGACCGCAACCCAAAGATTCCAGCTGTTGTATTGGTCAACAGCGCGCCGCCGCGCGGGATATTCCCGGGCAACCGCCACACGCTAGCGAGGTACTGGAAGCCTCCATACCTCCTGGCTACAACGATGCACAAACCGCTGAACCCTCAATGGGGAGACATGAGATATCTCATGCTAAACCGCATGTCTCCCGAGAGGGCAAAACAAATCTTTCGGGATCTCGTCCCAGAATCCGGCCGCGCCACCCAGGAACTCGCGTTCTGGTGGCTGTTGGGAAAAGCCACCAAAATATATTGCCCCGTACTCGTTATCGGGGCAACGGACGACAGGCTCACGCCTGTCTCAATCCAAAAAACTACTGCCCAAAAGTATCGGGCAACATACCGAGAATTTCCTGGCGCGCATGTACTGCCAGTTGAAGAAAACTGGCGAGCGCCTATCAAATTCATTCTCCAATGGGCCGCTAATCACAAATTGTGATCCGCGGCCTTTTCTTTATACTCCTATTTTGTTTCAGGCAATGAACCGGCAAAAAAAGGGTTGTCTGTTTCCCAGTAATGGAGAAGTCCCTCAAGCGAATCCCCAGGCTGGGGATAAAACCCGGAACTCAAGCGTTGGTAAACTCCATAGGGATCTCCTCTAAGCGTCGCGCCGGTTTTCAAATCAACTGTATGAAATTCAAAGTGAAGCTGGGGAATCCCTTTTGCATTGCCCGTGGTGCTTGCCTGACCAATGTAACTTCCCGCGGGCAAAAGCACCCCGTTACTGCCGTTTATATCAAACTGCATAAAAGGAATGCGCGTGGGAATGCTGTCTAAATGTGAATACAAAGTGTTATACCCTTGGGAAATTTTTGACCTGTCTTTTACTACTACAAATTTACCCCACATATTGCCTTCCCCTTGAAAAACAACGCCGTCATGCGCGGAAAACACGGGAAATTCCAGGAACGCTCCTCCTGCCGTTTGAACATAATCTATTGCCCAATGAAAATCGCCCGGAGTATCGTGCAAAGTTCCATCATACGCCTCAAACCCCTCGGCAATGGTAACCGCGGGTGATAACAAGGGAAAAGGATAGTTCTTCAATACCGGTTCTATTGTCTTTGGTTGAACCCAAATCCTGGATAAATTCGCTGAAAACTCGTCAGCGTTAAACGGACGCGAAGATACTCCGGTTGTAAAAAACAAAAGGATTATGGACACGGCGGGCAAAACCAATACCAATAAAATCCCAAACTTTTTCATGTCTGCAAAAATCTCATATTGTTATCCTCAATCCAAACTGCTTGCGTATCTTGAAGAAAAAACAATGCCTCGGGATCGTTGGGCATATGCTCAACTATTTTTTTATGCTCATCAACAAAACTCGCATTGTTGCAATGCGGAACAATGCAAAAATCAATAACCCCAAGCCCTCTGTGGTCTGGCACCTTCTTAATATGCTCCATTTCTTCTTGATCATGCGAAAACGATTTGATATTTTTTGAAACAACAATAGAACCCGCGCTCGTGCCGGTGTATACAACGAGATCATTTTTTATCGCATTCACAATAACCTGTTCAAATCCTTTTTCGCGAAACAGCGAAATGAGGTAGTACGGGCTTCCTCCGCAAATATGCAAAATGTCTTCCGTTTTTAGGAGTTGTTCCAAGCGCTTTGGTGTTATCTCTCGCAAATCCACCTCGTGAACTTGATAACCAAGTTCCCTAAAAGCAGTCCTATCCCAATCAATCCAAAACTTATCGCCAGTATATGGGTCGGCGGCATTTGCTACAAACAAAACCTTCTTGCCAAGCTCAGGATCAACTTTACTCAAAAGTGGAAGAGTTTTATTAATGCCAGAAGCAAGAAAAAGTTTCATAAAAGTTATCCCTTCAACAATTGCAAAATCAGGCGGGTCATGCGATCTTTATCTTTGGGATCGCTTTCCGCAACTAACAAGGTAAGCGCGGTGAGTGTTGCGGGGGTTATACGGGAAGTATCAAGAATATCTGCAGTGCGGAGAAACCACACAAACGCATACGCGCCCGAGCGTTTGTTGCCGTCGGTAAACGGATGATTTTTCACCATAAAATACAAAAGATGCGCCGCCTTTTCTTCAACTGTAGGGTACAGGTCGGCTCCGCCAAACGACTGAAACACATTTCCCACAATACCCGCGACATTCCCCACTTGCCTTTCCACGCCAAAAAGCTCGCTTGCTTCCTTTTTTTGAACCAATTCTCGTTTTAGGTCCAAAAGCGCGTTTGCCAAATCATGGCTGGTTATCTCAACTCGTTTTTTTGTTGTCCCGCTTGTAGGCAAACTAGATTTATCGTAGGCATCAAGCGAAAACCATGTGTCAGCAAATACCCTGACAAGGTCTAAAATACTTCCAGTATCCGCTTTCATTCCCGCAGGCAAAAGCATCTTGACATCTTCCACTGCTTCCAGAAAATTTTTATAATTTTCAGCGATACGATGCTTATTGATCGCATATCCCTCAACAATATAGTGTCGCAGGGTTTTTGTGGCCCATTGACGAAATTTTGTTCCAACAAGAGAGTTAATCCGATATCCTGCCGCAATAATAACATCGAGATTGTAAACTTTTATTTTCCGTTTGATTTCTCTGGCTCCTTCTTTTTGAACTTGTAAGAAATCCTTACAAGTTGACTCAATATTAAGCTCACCGTCTTTAAATATATTTCTTAAATGCAATGTAATGTTTTGAGGTGTAACATCAAAAATCTTTGCCATTTCTGCCTGCGATGCCCAAATTGTTTCCTCACCAAAATCGCCCCGAAGCTCAATCGCCCCGGATTTTGCCTGATATATAACTATTTTATTTTCCTTGGCTCTCTTTTTCATTGAAAAAATAAACAGCTTTTCTAAAACAACAGGAATTTCTTTTATTCCATCACTTTCGCTGAAATGTCCCCTACCGCGTTCAATCGCGGTTTTCACGCCCAGCCGTTCCTCAAAAAGTTCTTATTTCTACCCTTCGTCTTTCTTGTCCCACTCTCCTTGAAACCATTCAAACCACTCTTTCTTTTCTTCCTCGGTATGCTCTGCTGTCATCATGTCCCGCATTGATTTGTGCAAGTCGTCATTCGTGCCGGCGATATGATTGCCGCATTGACCCGCGACATCCATAAGTTCTACGCCCTCAAACACCATATCGCACCCTCCTTCGCCGTTCATTATCTCTTTACATGTAAATTTTTTCATACTCTCTATGTATAATACTGTGCAAGTCGGACTTGCACAGCTATACAATGTTAACGGCCTTCCCTTCAACAAACGATTTCACATTGGCAACAATAATATCAGCACAATTGTCCAATGATTCGTTTGTGAAAAAAGCGGAGTGAGGGGAAAGCACGACATTATCCAGTTTTAGAAGCGGATTGGATTCTTTCCATTCAACAATCGTATCCAATCCCGCTCCAGCAATTTTGTGCGATTGCAAAGCATTGATGAGAGCCGACTCGTCTACCATTTTCCCGCTAGCAGTATTGATAAGAATTGCCGTCGGCTTCATCATTTGCAATCGCTCTGCTGTTATTAGATTTTCGGTTTCAGGCGTAAGCGGGAGATGTAGCGATACGATGTCGCTTTCTTTAAGCAATTCCTCCAACGAAACCTGCCTTACACCATCAATATTCTTTTTTGAGCGATTGAAGGCAAGCACCTTCATTCCAAAGCCAATGCCGATTTGAGCCACCCGCGAGCCAATACTTCCAAGCCCCACCACACCAAGCGTTTTTCCCTGTAAATTAAAACCTAAATATTTTCTCTGTTCTTGACTCGCGGGGTCAATCTGAAAAGGTGCTTGCCTCATCGCTACATCTCCCGCCGGAATTTTTCTACTCACCGCAAGCATAAGCGCGATTGCTTGCTCTGCAACTGCTTCGGTAGAAAATCCGGGAACATTCGCAACTTGTATTCTTTTGCTTTTAGCGGTGGCAATATCAACCAAGTCATAACTAGTAGAATTGATAGCGAGAAGTTTGAGCGCGTTCGCGCTCTCCAAAACTTTCTTATTGAGCGGAGCGATATAGCAATCGGAAATCGCAATCTCAACGCCTTTTAGCCGTTCAATCATCTTTTCCTCGGTATCGGTATTTTCATGAATTGTAAGGTCGCCTAGCGCGCGTAGCGCGTTCAAATGCGACTCTTTTAAAAAACTTTCGTTGAAGATTGAGATCTTCATAGTTGTTTTTCAGAAGTCCATTAGCAAAACTTAGCCGAGCTAAGTTTTTTGACGAGCTAAGTTTTTTGATTTATTATCTTTGGTTCTCATAAAACGGACAGAACAGATTAAAACTCTCAAGATTCTCTATTATTATATCCTGCAATACTTTGCAACGACTTGCAAACAAACTGCCAATGAAAGCAAAAAATGCCCCTGACACGCTTGGCAATTCTTTGCACTGCTTCTCCACAGGCCCTTTCGCCAAAAGCCAAAAAGATGAAAGAAAATTTTGGTTTGCGTCGCTGAAATCCCATAAAACTGCTAACATGTATTTATGCCGGCAAAAACCTATACGCTTCCAGAAAAAGACGGGCATGTCGTATCTTTTTCCCAACACGGAAACCCGAAAGGGGCGGCGATTATCTCTTTTCACGGCGGCCCCGGTTCAAAGAGCGAGACATACCACGCGGAGAATTTTGACCTCAAAAAATATCGCGTCATTCTGTTTGACCAGCGCGGATGCGGTAAAAGCTTGCCAAGCGGCAAACTTGAAAATAATACAACCGATAATTTGCTGGGCGATGCCGAGCGAATTAGAGAGCAGTTAGGCATTGAAAAATGGTTCGCCGCGGGGAGCAGTTGGGGCTCTTCGCTCTCGTTGCTTTACGCGATAAAACATCCCAAACGGACGCGCGGCATTTTGATTTCAGCGGTGTTTCTCGCCGACCGCGATTCTATGGCATGGGCTATGGAGGACGAGAAAGGCGTCGCGCGACTTATGCCCGATGTTTGGGCGAAGCGCATGGATTTTTTCAAACGCTTCAATATCAAACTTAAAACACAAAACTCCGACATACTAAAAGCGTTACATGGGGCTACGCTAGAAAAGCAAAAAGAAATCGCGGCAGAAATACAGGACTGGGAGGGCAATCTGTTTTCCACCTTATCCCCGGTTTCATACAAAAATCCAGAAAACATAACCGATGAAAACATCGCATCCGTGCGGATTTACATGCATTACGAAATAAACCACGAGTTTATCCCCGATAACTTTATCCTCAAAAATGTATCCGCGATAGAAAGCATGCCCGCCGTCATCGTGCACGGCCGCTATGATGTGCTCTGCCCGCTCCAAAAAGCCCACGAACTCGCGGGAAAGTTGAAAAACGCGGAACTGATTGTCGCGACATCAAGCGGCCACAAACTGACGGCGGAAGGAGAAACAATACGGAAAATGGCGTTTGACAGATTTTTGGAGCGCCACGCTACATAAAAACCATGGACATCAAACTCGGCTTTGGTATCGCCTCTGTCGTTGCGCTAGTCATCGCCTACTTTCCGTATTTCCGCGATATTTTCCGCAAAACAACAAAGCCCCATGCCTACACTTGGCTCATTTGGGCGATTACGCAAGGAACGGCAACCGCCGCCGCGTTTTACGGCGGCGCAAACTGGGGCGTGTTAAGTTTGGCAGGCGGAACCATACTCGTAATTTTCGTCTTTCTCCTCTCTTTCAAATACGGAACAAAAAATATCTCGCGAAGCGACACAGGCATTTTGCTACTTGCACTTTTCGCTATCGTGGTATGGTGGCTCACGAATAACCCGCTTTTATCCGTACTCATGGTCACAGCGATAGACGGCATGGGTTACATCCCAACCCTGCGAAAATCATGGGAGGAGCCGTGGTCGGAAACGCTCGCATTTTGGTTTACAATGGCAATAGTAAATGTTCTGACTATTCTCTCGCTTGGCGAAATAAATTGGCTTACTGCTCCTTATCTCGTTGTACTCGCTTCTCTAAATATCGTGGTCTTATCAATCTGTATGTTTAGACGACGACTTATATCAAAGCCAGTAACAGAAACTTCGCATTAGTGTGGCTGTGCAAGTCCGACTTGCACAGCCACATGGCGGGGCTGGTTCCATCGTGGTAAAATCCTTGTATGTTACAAAAACGGAAAGGGTCATTTTTTGTTTTATTCTCCGCGCTTCTGTTTGGTAGTTATGGCATTTGGGCAGTTTTACTCGGTTCTGATTTTGGCGTTTTTTATCAAGGCTGGATAAGGGCTTTTCTTGTTCTGCTTATCCTTGTGCCAGTTGTATATTTGACTAAAGCGTGGAAACCGCTCACAAAAGCCGACCTCAAACTATATGCATGGTGTTGCGGCTTTGGTATTTTTACACAAGCGCCGCTTTATTACGCCTTTCAACATTCCGGCGTTGGCATTGCGAGCTTGATATTTTTCGCAACATTTCTCATAACATCGTACATAGTAGGCGCGCTTATGTTGCAGGAGCGCACCACTTTTATAAAAATCTTGTCGCTCATCCTTGCTCTCGCAGGACTTGCTTTTACATTCGTGAATTCGCTCGGTGTCTTTTCGCTATTTGCGCTTGCACTCGCTGTTGTGAACGGCGTCGCAAGCGGTGGAGAAGTTTCCACAACGAAACTTGTACAAAATAATTTTTCCGCCCTCCAAACCTCGGTTATGGTATGGGCGGCAATTTTCATTACTCACTTACCAATTTCGCTTCTCGCGGGAGAAACTCAACTTATACCCGCGCTCACAGTACCGTGGCTTGCGATGTTAGGATTTACGATTGCCGGAGTGCTGGCGTTCTGGCTTGTAACTGAAGGATTTAAATATGTAGACGCTAGTATTGGCGGACTTATCGGTTTGTTGGAAGTAGTGTTTGCGATCATTTTTGGCGCGCTCGTGTTTTCCGAACACATCTATTTCTCCACCGCTTTGGGCGCAGTCATCATCGTTATTGCGGCGGCGATGCCACACATCGTGGATATGCTATCCAAAAAAAATCCTATTAGTTAACTCTGTTCGGGAAATTGTTTTGGGCGACATTCACCATATATATAGCTGTGTAGCTGTGCAAGTCGGACTTGCACAGCTACACTTGCACAGCTACACCTGCTTCGCTACTCAATACAATAGTTACCCTAACTGCCCGAATACTTGGAGGGCAGCACACCAAAAAAGAAAAATGTCCTTTCCTTTTTTAAAAAAATTGGCGGCTACTTTCAAAAAGAGAAGTGTGTTTTCATTTTCTTTTTGAAGTCATTAAAAGAAATATATACCTCAGCTTTTATTCCACATTCAATAGCGCCAGTTATATTTTCTTCTGTATCGTCCCAAAACAATATCTCTTCTTTTTTTATCCCACCTAATTCACTTATTATTTTTTCGTAAAAATCTAAGCTGGGCTTTTTAGAACCCAAATGAGCAGAAGCATATAATCTATCAAAGCTTTCCGAAAAACCCATTCTTCCCAACATATACTGTGCTCGGTATTTTTCTTGGTTAGTGGCGACAAAACACTTAATACCTTTTTCTCTGTACTTTTGAATCTCATTTACGAGTTCAATATCAACGGAATGCTCAGAGGAAAACCAATAGTTTAAGAAATCCTCTACACTCTTTTCCCAACCCCATTCATTCAAATATGGAGCGATTGATTCTTTCAAATCTGCACTACCAATAAGACATTCGTTAAAAACTCCAGCAAAAAACGGAGTCGTTTTTTCTGTAGAAATTCCATATTCTCTAGCAAGCCTCTTGCTAAATCTCTCGCTATTTATCAGTACGCCATCAGCATCAAAAATTAGAACTTTTATCATAAATTTATTTGGTAATTGCTAACTAATATTAGTCCCACCATAACCAAAAAATTTTCTTTCTTACTTGAAGTCAGACATTTAACGCAACGGATATGTGTAGCTGTTCAAGTCCGACCTACACAGCATTCTGCTTCGCTACCTAATACGATAATTATCATAATCAATCATATCCTATTGATATGATGCTTGCACTGCGTAGCCAAGGGCGAAGTATTGGACTCTACCGGATTTGAACCGGTGACCTCCTCATTGCAAAAATAGGATTTGGTGGACCGATGGGGATTTGAACCCCAGACCCCCTCATTGTTCCGATAACTCTGGTGGACCCTACCGGATTTGAACCGGTGACCTCCTCATTGCAAATGAGGCGCTCTACCGCTAAGCTAAGGGCCCACCAGAATTATCGCGAATCCTCGATTATGGATTTGAAATAATCCGCTGAATCGCCGATCTTTTCTTTAAACCTTTGATCTCCAATTCACGGCGTCGAGCACCATTTCTATCCCCAAACTCTTCGCTATAAACGAGTTCCCAAGGTCTGTACCTTTTTGTTGATATCACCGCCCCTTGGTTATGCAAACCAAGACGCTTATTCACATTTTCACAACTCCCAATATAATACGAATGGCTGCTTTCTGATTCTAAAATATAAGTATAAAACATTTCAAATCCATAATCGGGACAAATGAGGTGCTCTACCAC
>JACQMR010000003.1 GCA_016203455.1 Candidatus Wildermuthbacteria bacterium | reverse complement strand
ACCGTTGTATATACTTTAGATATATATGAAAACTGTCATTAATATCAAAGCTGATGAAGCGGTGAAGAAGGACGCGCAAAAAATAGCCGAAACACTGGGTCTTTCTTTAAGCGCCGTCATCAATGCTTTTTTGAAACAGTTTGTGCGGAATAAAGAAGTTCATTTTGCGGTCGCGCCTCGCATGAGCAAAAAGCTTGAGCGTATTCTTAAAGAAGTAGAGCTAGACATACAAAAGAAACAAAATCTTTCTCCTGTTTTTTCTTCCGCGCGTGAAATGGATAAGTACCTGGACTCTCTATGAAGATTTTGCTTCACCGGCATTTTGAGAAGCAATACAAAAAACTTCTGCCGGATGAACAGCGGAGATTTAAAGAAAGGAGGGATCTTTTTTTGGAGGATGAATTCCATTCTTCTTTAAATAATCATGCTCTTCGGGGAAAATACGCAGGATGCAGAAGTATCAGCGTTGGCGGCGATTTACGCGTTGTCTGTAAAAGAATTGCGCCTGATATTGTTATCTTTGTCATAATGGGTACGCATAGCGAATTGTATTCGTAGAGATATTGTTGCAATCGGCGCGTTTAAGAAAATATAGGGGGCGGTCTTTGGTTTTTGCGGGTTTTGGGGTACAATACAGCCGTTCTATGATACAAAAACTGTTACACGCGCGGAGCGCGGGAATTGGCTCGGCGGCTCTTATCTTGGGAGTTTCGGCGCTGGCTTCCCGTGTTTTGGCGGTATTTCGCGATAGATTGCTCGCGGGAACATTTGGAGCGGGCCAGGAGCTGGATATTTATTTTGCCGCGTTTCGCGTGCCTGATTTTTTGTACGCCATTTTGGTGCTATGGGGGGCTTCCGCCGTGTTTTTGCCGTTGTTTTCAAAGTACATGGAAGAAAGCAAAGAAAAAGCGTGGAGATTCGCGTGTAACTTGTTAAACGCGTATATTCTCGCGTTTGGGGCCATAGCCGTTATTGCGGCTTTAATCATGCCCGTTTTGGTTGATCTCGCGGTTCCAGGTTTTTCTCTTGAAGCAAAAGAGGCGGCGGTTGCTTTGTCTCGCGTCATGCTGTTGTCTCCCTTGGTGTTTGCCGTATCTTCCGTGGCGGCGGGCGTTTTGCAGTATTCCAGAAAATTCATAGCGGTTGCTTTGGCGCCCGTGCTGTATAACGCGGGCATTATTGCGGGCGTAGTGTTTTTTGTTCCCGTTTTTGGGATTATGGGGTTGGCGTATGGAGTTGTGTTTGGAGCTCTTTTGCACGCGTGCATACATCTGCCTTCTTTGATCTCCTCGGGGTTTCGGTGGCGGCCGCTGTTTTTGCCCGTTGAAGAAGGCGTGAAAAGAGCGTTTTTGCTTTCCATACCGCGCACCATTGGCGGAGGCGCGCATCATATAAATCTCATTGTGATGACGGCGTTTGCTTCCGTATTGCCCGCAGGGAGCATTGCCGCGTTTTCGTTTGCAGAAAATCTTCAGGCGTTCGCGATTGGGTCCGTGGGAGTGCCGTTCGCGCTGTCCGCGTTCTCGGTGCTGTCGCAGAGCGCGGCCAGGCAGGATATGCGGGCGTTTCACGCGGCGTTTTCCGGGACATTTTTCCGCGTGCTTTTGCTTACCTTGCCTTTTGCTTTGGCGGCGTTCTTTTTTAAGGATGTTATCGTGCGGCTGGTGTTGTTCTCCGGGTCTTTTAGCCGGGAAGACGCGGCTTTGGTGGCGGGGATTCTTGGTATTTTTGCCGCGGGCATGATGTTCCAAAGCGTGGTGCCCTTGCTGGTTCGCGCGTTTTTCGCGGTGCAAAATACCGTTATTCCAACCATTGCGGGGGTTTTGTGCGCTTTGCTGAACATTGCCTTGGTGTTTGTGTTTTTGCGCGCCGGACTTGGGGTGTTTGGATTGCCTCTTGCTTTGGTTATCTCGGGAGCTACGCAGATGGTCCTTTTGCTGTCATTGTTTTTTTTGCTGTTTGGTTCTCATTCTTTATTAAAACCCCATGCAAGATAACATACGGAATTTTTGCATCATAGCCCATATTGATCACGGAAAGTCCACTCTGGCTGACCGGTTTTTGGAGCTGACCCACACCATAGAGAAGCGCAAGATGAAGGAGCAGTTTTTGGATCAAATGGATTTGGAAAGAGAAAAGGGGATTACCATTAAAATGCAGCCGGTGCGCATGGATTACAAAGGATACGCGCTTAATCTTATTGATACCCCCGGCCATGTGGATTTTACCTATGAGGTTTCCCGTTCTTTGGCCGCGGTGGAGGGCGCGATTTTATTGGTTGACGCAACCAAGGGCGTGCAGGCGCAAACTTTGGCGAACCTCGCCCTTGCTAGAAAGCAGGGCTTGGTGATTATTCCCGCCATAAACAAGATTGACTCTCCTTTGGCAAAGACCCAGGAAGTTGCCGCGGAGGTCTCAAAACTTTTGGGTGTTGCGGACCAGGAAATCTACCGCATTTCAGCTAAAGAGGGAACCAATGTGCAGGAACTTTTGGATGGCGTGGTGGAAAAGGTTCCACCGCCAAAGGGAAACGCGCAAGCTCCGTTTCGCGCTTTGATTTTTGATTCAACCTACGATGCTTTTCGGGGCATTATTACATTCGCGCGCGCGGTGGACGGGGAGATTTCAACCGGGCAGAAAATTTTTCTTTTGGCATCCGGCGCCGAAGGCGCGGCAAAAGAAGTCGGCTATTTCATTCCCCAGGAAACGCAGAAAGATAAACTGTTTTGCGGGGAAATCGGGTATATTGCCACCGGTCTCAAAGATTCAAACGATGTGCGCATTGGAGATACGATCGCGGGAGTGAAGACGGGTGTCTTGCCTTTGGAGGGATACCGCACGCCAAAGCCCATGGTGTTTGTGAGCTTTTATCCCCAGGCCGTGGACGACTTTGACGCTCTCAAAGCCGCGTTGATCCAGTTAAAACTCAACGATCCCGCGTTTTCTTTTGACATGGAAAGCAAAGAGGCCTTGGGCAGGGGATTTCGGTGCGGATTTTTGGGGGTTCTGCATTCTGAAATAATCGCGGAGCGGGTTCAGAGGGAATTTGGCATAGACATGGTGATTTCCCGGCCTTCCGTGGAGTTTCGTTTGATCGGGAAAGACGGTAAGGAAATCTCGGTAAAGACGCCGGTTGACTGGCCGGATGAGCAAAAGATTGAACGAATGCAAGAACCCTGGGCCATGCTGGATGTTTTGGCGCCGGCCGCCTACCTCTCGCAGATTTCCCAGCTGGTGTTGTCTATTGGAGGCGTTCAGGGGACTGTGGAGGATTTTGGAGAGGGCCGTCTTTTGGCAAAGTATGAGATTCCTTTGCGCCAGATTGTGGCGGATTTATACGACAAACTCAAAAGCGTGAGTCAGGGCATGGCATCCATGGATTATGAGGTTGCGGAGTGGCGGCCCGCCGATCTGGTTAAACTTGAAATATGGGTGGCGGGGAAAAGCGAAGACGCGCTGTCTGCCATTGTGCCGAGAGATTCAGCATATAGAGAGGGTAAAAATCTTGTGGCAAAACTCAAAGAGGTTATGCCGCCGCAGATGTTTGAAATTGCTTTGCAGGCGGTTTCCGGGGGGAGAGTGATAGCTAGAGAAACCATTAGCGCTCAAAGAAGGGATGTTACCGCTCCTTTGTACGGCGGAGATGTTACCAGAAAGAGGAAGTTGCTGGATAGGCAAAAGAGGGGAAAGAAAGAGCTGAAAGAAAAGGGGAGGGTGGTGATTCCTCCGCGCGTGTTTTTGGATTTGTTTCGTTCGTAAAGAAAGTTTTTAGTATGTAGTTTTTAGTTTTTAGAAAAGCGCATCACAGTAATGCCTCGCCTTAACCGTTTTGAATTATAAAATCATTGAAAAGTAGGGGGTTTTGGGCTAGAGTATAAGATACCCGAGGGGGGCTATGAGGTACGCCACCATGGAGAGGATTATGATAATGGCGAGTGCGGCCCAGATGATTTTTATGGTTTTTGGTTTCACGGCGGAGCGCGGCAAAAGATTTATATACTTGTATGGTAGCAAAATTCTCCAGATTTCGCAAAGAGCGGCAAGAAAAAAAGAATGCGGCGTGGGTATGGTTGCTTGGAGGGTTTGTGACGCTGACAGGAGTGTTTCTTGTGGTTGGCAACGCGAGAATGTATGAAAAGCGCGCAGAACTTGAGGCGCAGGCGAGCGATTTGCGAAAACAGGTGGAAGAGTTATCCGCGCGCACGGGCAAGTTGTCCGCGGATATTGTTGAGGCCGATTCTTTGGATTATCAGGAAAAGATTTTGCGAGAGCAGGGGTTGTACAAAAAGCCCGGGGAGGAGGTGATAACCGTTGTTGCGCCGAAAAAACAAGAAGAACAGCAGGCAGAAGTGTCGCGGAAGAAGTGGTGGGATCCGCGCGGTTGGTTACAGTAGGCGGGGCGATGCCCGCCTTCATCCTCTTGGGACTACGGCGGGGCGATGCCCGCCTTCGTCCTCTTGGGACTACGGCGGGGCGATGCGGGATTAGTACAACGGCAGTATGCAACCTTCCCAAGGTTGAGACGCGGGTTCAATTCCCGTATCCCGCTCCACAATTAGACTTTCCGATTTTTGAGCAACGAAATTATTCCTAGCGAGTTGATTTCCAGTTTGGCGGCGGGCACAAAACACAAGAACTCACAGCCGTTTGGCTGTGTTTTGTTTTGCTGGACAAACGAGCAAAACTCCAGCATACTGCATTCGCGCAACCCAAAAAGGAGAGGAAAGAATGGAAGATATAGACCTGGACATGGTGAGCATCTCTCCTGCCGCCTATCAGGCATGGCAGGAGTTTGCGCGGCGCGTAGCAGGCGTTATGAATGAAATGCGCATTGTCCCGCAGGAAATTCCGGACGAGCAGGCAAGAGTTGAAGATGACGGAGGTCTCACGATTTTCGTCCGCCTTCCGCCAGGAGATGTGTCGCTTCGTATTCCTGCCGGACAATGGGAGCGCAGGTTTTCAAAAAACTGAACAAAGCGCCATTCCGCGCCAGGACCCAAAGGGAGCAGAGCTTTTTTTCAAACAGAGAAAGTTCTGCTCCCGTTTTGTTTTCTAAAAAATTGCTTCTGTTCTTTCTTTGGGCGGGCGGGCGTAAAAGGGGCGCGGAGTGAATGTCGCAACGCTAAAATAAAACTTGGCGCCGGGTACAAAACGGCGCTTTTCAAAGTACTATGCTAGAGCATCATTCGGGCAATTCTTAAATCTTCATACGAGTATTCTCCAAAGAGTTTTTCGTACACGGGGGAGAGTTTTGTGGTATCAAGGTCCTGAAACGCCGCGTGAATTTCAGCGAGGGCCACGGAAAGCGCCGGATTGAGAAGGCGCGCCAGGTCTGTTTTTGGTATGTCTCCTTTTGCCGCGAGTTTTTCAATATGATCAAACGCGGTTTTTTGTTTTATGCCCCGCGCCGCCGCGATTTCTTCAACTGTTTTGCCCTGGTTCCAGAGCATGAGCGTTTCTTTTTCCGTTGAGAGCTTTTTTGTTTTTGGCGTTGCGCCGGAGGTTTTTACTTCACGCGCGGGAGCGTTTGTTCCTCCGCAAGAGCGAATAAAGTTTGCGCGCATGGTTTCCAGTTCGCGCGTTTGCATATTGGCAAAAGCCGCCTCTGCCTCGCTTGAGCTTTGTCTGAACATTTCATCTTTGGCAAGAATGTCCGGATGCACTTGAAACGCTTTGGTATTCCAGCCAAGCAGGAAAAGTCCTGAAAGCCGCCGCACGCGAGAGAGCGCCACATATCCCTGGCCAAATTCAAAGACCCTGCTTAAGTCCATGATTGCTTCGTCCATGCTCATGCCTTGGCTTTTGTGGACCGTGATCGCCCAGGCAAGGCGCAGGGGCAACTGTGTAACGCGGGCTTTGGTTTTTCCGTCTTCTTCTATTGCCCATTCGGCCGGCATAACTTCAAGGCGAAGCCCGTTTCGTGTTTTTACCACGGGGTATCCGCTGTCTTCGTGGAACGCCTCAACAAGGCCGAGCGTGCCGTTGACAAACCCTTCTTTCGGGTTGTTTTTGGTGAACATGACTTCCGCGCCGATTTTAAGGCATAATGTTTCGGGCGAGAGACATCCTTTTTTTAAGATGTCGGCCAGCGCGGGAATGCCTTCCGTATTCATGTTGAACACGCGCGCTTCATGCGGGAGTTTTTCAAGTATTTCGCTGTTTACCATGTCCACATCCGCGTTATGGGAAAAAAGCTTGGGCGCGGTTTTGGGGGTCTCGCGTTCCAGGATTTTTCGGGCAGAAAGCAGAGAGAGATGATGAGGGGCAAATATATTGCGCCTAATTGCCAGCAGTATGGAGAGAAAGTCGCTGTCATCTTGGCGGTGTTGTTCGGTGAGATAGCATACAATGGGTTTTGCCTGTTTCCAGGACGGGGCATCATAAGCAAAACGGCCGTTTGTTTCTCCAAAAAGCGTTTGCCGGGGTTTTGCCGCGTTTTCTTTTACAATCGGGGGGAGTTGAAAGAAGTCGCCTACAAACACAATTTGCATTCCGCCAAATGCCAGGGTATTTTGCTTGATTTCTCTGCATACCGCGTCAACCATATCAAGGGTTTGCGGGGAAAGCATGGAAACCTCGTCTATCACAAGGACTTTGGTTTTTTGAACGCGGCTTGCGATGTATTTGGTTGAGGAGATTCTGTCCAGGTCGTACGCGTCAAGCGCGGACTTAATGCCAATGCCGCTCCAGGAATGAATGGTAATGCCCCCAAGGTGGGTTGCCGCGATTCCGGTTGAGGCGGTAATGGCGGGTTCTATGCCGTGAGATTTCAAGTAAGAGGCGTATGCTTGCACCGTGTGCGTTTTGCCAGACCCTGGTTCTCCGGTGAGAAACACATTTGCTCCGGTTTTGAGTATGGCGAGAGCTTGAGCTTGGGTCATATGAGATAGTATAGCAGAATACTAATGACAAATGATAAATTTAAAATTCAAAAACAATTTCAAATGT
>JACQMR010000004.1 GCA_016203455.1 Candidatus Wildermuthbacteria bacterium | reverse complement strand
TGATTAGAAATTAGAAATTTCAACATTAGAAATTAGTATTTTAAAGCATGACTTTTCTTATCGTATTCATAAGTTTTCTGGGGTTGGTGATTTTGCACGAATTGGGTCATTTTCTTTTTGCGAAAAAATTCGGGGTAAAAGTGGAAGAGTTTGGAATAGGCCTTCCGCCGAGAATTTGGGGCAAGCAGTTTGGTGAAACGGTGTATTCACTTAATCTTTTGCCGCTGGGCGCTTTTGTCCGCTTGCAGGGCGAAGAAGATGGCTCCGCGGATCCCAGGAGTTTTAGCGTAAAACCCATTTGGCAGAGAATGGTTATCGTTGCCGCGGGGGTAATTGCTTTTTGGGCGGTTGCCGTTCTTATATTTACAGGTTTAGGAGCCACTTCCGGCATACCTATGGGAGTTTCAGATACTGATACGGCCGGAATTTCTCAAGCGAAGGTTCAGATTATCGGAGTCGCGAAAGATTCTCCGGCAAAAGCGGGGGGCGTTCAGCTGGGAGACGCGATTGTTTCTTTGCGGAATCCCGAAACCGGAGAACAGATTTCTCCCACAACGGTTACGGAAACCCAGGAGTTTACATCGGCTCTTAAAGGGCATGCTTTGGAAATAATCCTTGAAAGGGGAGCAAAAACAGTTGAAGTTTCGGTGATGCCGCGTGAGAATCCTCCAGCCGGAGAAGGCCCTTTGGGAGTCGCGCTCACCAGAAGCGCATTGGTGCGGTATTCTTTGCTGGAAGCGCCTTTTAAGGGCATTGAGTATACATGGAATATGACCGCGGGGATTCTTAAGGGCCTGGGAGCTCTTGCCGGAAGTTTATTTCAAGGCAAAGGCGCGCCCGACGGCATGGAGTTTATGGGGCCAATCGGTATTTTCCAGGTTTTGATGAATTCTCTGTCGCTTGGAGTTTCGTATTTTTTGTCATTTCTGGCAATGCTCTCCGTGTATTTGGCGGTATTTAATGCCCTGCCTATTCCCGTGGTTGACGGCGGCCGCCTGGTGTTGCTGGGCATTGAGGCGGTGCGCAAAAAGCCCTTGCCTTCCGGAATTGAAAAAAGCGTTTCAAGCATTTTCTTTGTTCTCTTGATATGCGCCATGATTTTCGTTAGTATAAAGGACATTCTTAAAATCTTTTAACCGTAAGAAAGCGTTTTCATGTTGAGCGGTCCCAGAAAATTCATCCGAAGAATCATTTCATATCTTGGCCAGGATATTGCCATTGATTTGGGTACCGCCAATTCTTTGGTGTATGTGCGCGGCAAGGGGATTGTTATACAGGAACCCTCGGTTGTGGCCATGAATCAAAAAACAGGGCAGGTGCTTGCCATTGGCCAGGACGCAAAAAAGATGGTGGGCAGAACTCCGGCGCATATTGTGGCGACAAGACCTTTGGTAAAAGGGGTGATTTCCGATTTTGAGGTCACAGAGCAGATGTTAAGATACTTTATTCAAAAAGTATCACGCAGAAAGTTCTTGGTGAGTCCGGGCCCCAGGGTGATTGTAGGTATTCCTTACGGAGTTACCGAGGTTGAAAAGAAAGCGGTGCGAGATGCCACGATGAATGCCGGAGCGAGAGAAGTATATCTTATTGAAGAACCCATGGCCGCAGCTATCGGTTCTCGCCTCGCGGTGCAAGAAGCGGGCGGGAATTTCATCGTGGACATTGGCGGGGGAACCGCTGAAGTTGCTATTATCTCTTTGGGCGGGATTGTTACGGCAAAATCATTGCGTATCGCGGGAGACAAGCTCAATGAAGACATTATGCAGTTTGCCCAGGAAGAGTACAAACTCTTAATTGGAGAACGCACCGCAGAAAGCATAAAGATTGGCATAGGATCCGCGCATCCGCTGAAAGAACGAAAAGAAATGCCTCTGCGTGGAAGAAACCTTGTTACGGGGCTTCCCGAGGAGATTATGATTTCCGATGCGGAGGTGCGCCGGGCTATGGAGCGATCCGTGCGCCAGATTGTGGCGGAGGTGAAAGCGGCCGTGGAACAAACCCCGCCCGAGCTTTTGGCGGATATTATGGCCAAGGGCATTCATTTGTCGGGCGGAGGCGCGCTTTTGCGGGGCCTGGATGTGTTAATCGCGAAAGAGACGAAGATTCCCACGCTGGCGGTGGAGGATCCTCTGACGGCGGTGGTGCGGGGAGCGGGCATGGTGCTTGAGAATTTGGATGAGTTGCAGGAGGTTCTTGTGGAAGCAGATAATATGGAGCCGCCCAAATGATTACGCGAGAGGAGGTACAACATATCGCGAAACTGGCGCGTCTGCAACTCACAGACCAAGAGATAATGGCGTATCAAAAGGAGCTTTCAATCGTTTTGGAGTATTTTGATATTCTTAAAGAGGCGCGCGTGGAAGGGGTGGTTCCCATGACGCATTCCGTGGATCTTGCGGGAGTAACGAGAGATGACACGGCAAAGGAATGCGAGAACGCGGATGAGCTTCTCAAAGCGGCTCCAAGCACATCGGGCAGATTCTTGCGCGCGCATTCCGCGATACAACGCTTATGACGAACTTTTTTGGTATTACGCGTGTACGGGAAGGTCTTTTGACAAAGGAGTTTTCCGCGCGCGAGATCGCGAGCGAGGCGTTAAGAAAAGCCGGAGAAAGCAATGCGAAATATAACTCCTATATTTCCATTTCAGAAGAGCTGGCCCTGTCTTTGGCGGACGCGCTGGATGAAAAGATTAAAAAAGGGGAGCATCTTCCCGCGCTCGCGGGAGTCCCCGTTTCAATAAAAGATGCCCTTCTTGTTAAGGGCGAACGCTGTACCGCCGGTTCTCTCATGCTGGAGGATTATACTGCCCCGTATGACGCGACCGCGGTTGCAAAGATAAAAGAAGCGGGAGCGGTTATCATAGGAAAAACCAACATGGATGAGTTTGCCATGGGAGGATCAAACGAAAATTCAGCGTACGGCCCCGTAAAAAATCCCCGTTCTCCCGAACGGGTCCCCGGAGGAAGTTCCGGGGGTTCAGCCGCGAGCGTGGCGGATGAAAGCGCGGTTTTTTCGCTTGGTTCAGATACCGGGGGGTCTATTCGTCAGCCCGCCTCTTTTTGCGGAGTAACGGGCTTAAAGCCCACATATGGAGCGGTTTCAAGACACGGTCTTATCGCCATGGCTTCTTCGCTGGATCAAATAGGCCCCTTGGCAAGAACCGTGGAAGACGCGGAAGCGGTATTCAGAGTGATTTCGGGCAAAGATGAGCATGATGCCACATCTATGGAGTATAACCCCGAAGAAAATGGCCAGGAGTTAAAACCATTGCGGATCGGCGTTCCAAAAGAATACTTTGGCGAAGGGCTGGCGTCTGCGGTTAAAAAAGTTATTGAGCAAGCGCTTGAAAGGCTTGCCAAATCGGGAGCCGTTCTTCTGGAGGTGGAACTGCCAAGCACGGCGTACGCCCTTGCCGCGTATTACATGATCAATACCTCGGAAATATCTTCTAATCTTTCAAGGTACGACGGCGCGCGCTACGGATATTCGGCGCAAGGCCAAGATTTATTTTCCTCATACGCCGCTACGCGGGGCAAGGGATTTGGCAACGAAGTAAAAAGGAGGATTATTCTCGGCACCTATGCGTTATCCGCCGGATATTATGACGCGTACTATGTGAAAGCTCAAAAAATCCGGTCATTGATAAAGCGGGATTTTGATAGGGCATTTGAGAAGGTGGATATTATAGCCGGACCGGTAAGTCCGGTTGTTCCGTTCAAGATTGGGGAGAAGGTTTCAGATCCGCTGGCCATGTATCTTGTTGATATGTATACCGTTCCGGCGAATTTGGCGGGTCTTCCGGCAATATCCGTACCGGCGGGAACCGCTGAAGGCCTTCCCGCGGGATTGCACATGATAGCCCCCGCTTTTAGAGAAAATCTCCTGTTTGCCGCGGGAAAAATTTTGCAAAATATGCAATACTAGAAGAATGGCACAAGTCATTGAAATTCTTTCCATAATCAACGCGCCGGGTATTCAGGAATTTCTTTTTCCGGTAAAGATTGTGTTCGGAGGCATTGGACTCCTCTTTTTTATATTCTGCGCGGTAGTTATTTTCAGAACATCATGGCTGAAGTACTCGGTTCTTTTGGATGTTACGGAATTTCTCACATTCAGACCTTTTGGTCTGCGAAGAATGACCCGAAGATGGAATCAAATCAAAGATCGTCTCCAAACGGGCGTTGAGGCGGAATACAAGCTCGCGGTTATTGAGGCGGACTCCATGATTTCTGAAGTGTTGGGGAGAATGGGATTTAAAGGCGCGACTCTCGGGGATCGCTTGCAGGCGGTTACAGCCGCCATTATTCCCAATATTGAAGATTTATGGGTTGCTCATAAAACCAGGAACAATGTCGTGCATGACCCCGATTACCGCCTGTTTCTTCCGGAAGCGGAGCAAACGCTTGCAATATACGAGAAAGCGTTTGCGGCGCTTGATCTTCTCTAAAATTTTCTGTATACTGCAGGGGAGTTTACCGACATGCGGGGTGGTGGAGTAGTACCATACGAGGCCCATAACCTTGAGGCGCCGGTGCAATTCCGGCCCCCGCAACCATTCGTCGTTCCTGCATAGTGATAAAGCCGGCGTAGCTCAGTGGTAGAGCGGAATCTTCATAAGGTTATGGTCGGAAGTTCGATCCTTCCCGCCGGCACAACGCGCAGTATGCCTATTCGCAAAGCAGTTACCAGAAACTTTTTCTGCGCATGGAGCAGGAACATGGCTTATGTGCTTGGATTTTTTCTTGCCGATGGAAGCATGAATCAAAATAGCCGTGGCGCGTATTTCATAGAATTTGAAATTACAGACAAGTTGCTCTTGCACGACATAAGGCGCGTTCTGGGTTCTAATCACAAAATAAGTGTTCGCAAAAAGAATAACGCCAAGAAATTTTCTTATCGTTTGCAGATTGGAAGCAAGGAACTATTTTCGGATTTAATGCGTTTAGGAGTTTCTCCGGGGAAAACTGCCCGCTTAAAATTTCCTCAAGTGCCGGAGGCGTATGCTTCTGATTTTGTACGAGATTATTTTGATGGGGATGGTCATGTTACAATTTCAACATATCGGCGGGCGGCGAGGAACAACCGCCCTACGCGCGTCATACTTTCAGGATTTACATGCGCGAATCAAATATTTATAACGCAACTTCATGCTTTTCTAAAAAAATACGCGAATATTCAGGGAGGAAGCGTGTTTTACAACAAAGGATCCCGTCTCACATTTGCCAAAAATGATACCCTTGCATTATACAGATTTTTGTATAAGAATATAGATACTTCCTTGCTGTATTTGTCAAGAAAGCGTGAGATATTTAGAAAATATTTTAAGGGCCTGTAGAGGAGCCTGGAGTCCTCGCCTCCCTGTCACGGAGGATATCGCCGGTTCAAATCCGGTCGGGCCCGCCAAATCATTTAAACTAGTTTTGCGTCGCGCATATCGCTGTTGCCTTTTTTAGGTTTTTTGCTTACTATGTGATTGGTATTTTGATATTGTCTTTGCGAAGGAGGCCATATGAAAGCGGGACTTGAGAATATAGCTCCAGTTTTGTATGAAATTGGAGCGATTAAATTCGGGGAACCGTTGGAGTTTACGCTTTCCTCCGGCCTCCTTTCCTCTGTGTATCTTGATCTGCGAGTGGCAAGATTTTATCCGCAGGTAAGAAACCTGCTTCTTTATCATTATATAAACATGGCTGATGCATTGCGTCCCCGCTGGAATTTCATAGCCGATGTCCCAACGGGCGCGACATTCGTTGCGTCTATCATGGCGGACCGTCTTGGAGTTCCCATGATAACGCCGTTGCAAAGTCCCAAAACGCATGGGATCCAAGCGGAAATTATTGGCCCCGAGGTTCCAGGTACCAGGGTTCTTCTCGTGGATGACATATTGACTACGGGGGGAACGCTCGCGCGGGCGGCTACAACCCTGCGGAAAGCGCGCTTTGAGGTTGGACATGCCCTTGTATTCCTGGATAGGCAACAGGGAGGCATGGAAAATCTCTCCCGTTGTGGGTGTGAGATTCACGCGTCCTTTACTCTCGCGGAATTCTTGGAATACTACCTCCAAAAGGGCATACTTGAAAGAGCGCGATATAAGGAAATCATGGATTCATTAGTATTGAACCGTTAGCAAAGCTAACGGCTTTTCTTTTTCCGCATTTTCGTATACAATATATCAATGCAAAGGGATTTTTCAGAACTGGAACAGGAGGCGAAAAACGCCATTAAAACGGCGCAAACTCCAAAAGAACTGGAGGCGGTTTTAAGGTTGTATACGGGAAAAGAGGGGAAAATAACCCGTGAAATTCAAGCAATTCCAACTTTGGCTGTATCTGAAAGAGCCGAAGCGGGATCCGCGCTCAACACGGCAAAGATTCAGATTGCAAAAGCGTATGCCGAAAGGCAGGATGAGTTAAAACAGCGCGCCCAAAAAGAAAGCGGGGCGGAGGAGTTTTTAGATGTTACCGCTCCCGGCAAAAAAATTGAATACGGATCTTTGCACCCTCTTACGCTTGTTCAGCGGGTATGCGGAGAAATCTTTGGTTCAATGGGATTTTCCATTGCCCAGGGCCCGGAAATTGAAACGGAATGGTATAATTTTGACGCTCTCAATATTCCCGCTGATCATCCCGCGCGTGATATGTGGGATACATTCTGGCTAAAATCCGAAGAAGCCAAAAGTCAAAGGCCAAAAACTAAAAACCCTCGTTTTTTACTGCGGACTCATACGAGTCCCGTGCAAATCAGGTATCTTGAAACACACACTCCTCCCGTTAGAATTATCGCTCCCGGGCGCGTATTCAGATATGAAGCAACAGACGCGAATCATCAAATTAATTTTTACCAGCTGGAAGGCCTTGTGGTGGACAAGGATATTTCCGTGGCGAATTTTTCCGCGATTATCCAGGAGTTTTTTAAGCGGTTTTTTGGATTTCCCGTTACGGTGCGGCTCCGTCCCAGTTATTTTCCGTTTACGGAGCCCTCGTTTGAGGTAGACATGACCTGCGTGGTATGCAAAGGAAAAGGATGCGCTTCATGCTCTCATTCCGGGTGGCTGGAAATCATGGGCGCCGGCATGGTGCATCCGCGCGTATTCAATGCCACTGGCGTTGATCCTGCGAAATGGCAAGGATTCGCGTTCGGCATTGGATTGGACCGTCTAGCCATGATGAAATATAAAATTAACGATATCCGTCTTTTATACGAAGGCGATTTGCGTTTCTTGCGCCAATTTTAATACCATAGTGCTTTTTTAACATACTGCCATGCTGTTTTCCTACGCCCTTCTGAAAACATTCGTCTCTGATCTCCCGTCTCCTGAAAAAGTCAGGGATCTTCTTGTGATGCGCGCTTTTGAGGTGGAAAGCATTGAAAAAAGAGGTAAAGACACCGTGTTGGATGTGAAAATTCTTCCCCAGAGAGGGGATTGCGCGGGACATAAAGGGCTTGCCAGAGAGCTTTCGGTTATTTTGGAAAAACCCGCGGCGAAAGAAAAACAACGGATTTTTGCGGCAACAAGGGGAGGGCTTATTCCTCTGCGCGTTCAGCTTTCTTCAAAGAGCGTACTGCGATACTCCGCGCTTGTGGTTCGGGGATCCGCCATGCGGGAATCTCCGGCATGGATGCAAGCGTATCTTCAAACGCTAGGCACGCGCGCCATTAACGGCATCGTGGATCTCACTAACTATATTATGGCGGAGCTTGGCCAGCCCTTGCATGCTTTTGATTATGATAAAATACGCGATTCATCAATGCTGGTGCGAGAATCCAAGCAAGGGGAAGAGGTGCTCTTGCTGGACGACACAACCGCGCGGCTTCCCGAAGGAACGCTTGTCATAGAAGACGGCAAAAAAGCAAGCGTCCGCCGCCTTGTTGATCTTGCCGGAATTAAAGGAGGGAAATTGAGCGCCATAGACGCGCGTACAAAAAACATTATTTTTCAGGCCGCCGTTTTTAAAGCCGAGGTCATATATAAAACAAAAAAATCGCTTAATTATACCACTCAAGCCGCCGACATATACGCCCGCGGCATAGATCCGGAGGGTACGATACCCGCCTTGGAACGGGTCCAGGAATTGCTGAAAGAATGCGGAGGAGGAACCGTAACGCAACGCATAGACATATATCCCAAAAAAGAAACGCCCAGGAAAATCCGCGTGCCGTCTGATATGCCCGAACGCTATCTCGGGGCGCGTATTCCTTTGCAAAAATCCAAAGCGATTCTTTCTCGTTTTGGATGCAAAGTCGCCGGAACCAAGCTCTTGACAGTGCAGATTCCAACATGGCGCAAGGATATTTCTCTGCCCCAAGATATCGTGGAAGAAATAGGAAGAATCCACGGATATGAAAACATTCAAGCCAGAATGCCTGTCCTGCCTTTGCAATGTCCTGAAAGCAACGAGGAGTTGGAGAAAGCAGAAGACATGCGCGACGCGTTGCGCGAAGCCGGATTTTCAGAAACAATCGGCTACTCTTTTATCGGGAAAAAAGATGCGGCCGATTTTGGGTACAGTCAGGGAAAAAAAGACGCTCTGGTGGAATTGCAGAATCCCTACAGCGAAGAATATTTTTATCTTCGCCCGGGTCTTACGGAGAACATTCTTAAGGTTGCCGCCGCGAATGCCAGGAACACCAAAAGGGACATACGGATATTTGAACTAGGGAAAACATTCGCCAAAGAAATAACAGTAAAAGTGGTTGAATCGCGCTCTCTCTCTGGTTTAGTGGCGGGAGCAAATGCGTTTTTCCTCGCAAAGGGGGCGATACAGCATCTTTTTGCGCGGTTGAGAATAGCAGAGAAAATATGGTACGATGTATCAGGAGAAGAAAATCACATGTTCACGGAAAAGGGCGGGACAGCGAGAATAAAAGCTGGAAGCCGGAATATCGGCATTATCGGACGCGTCCTTCCTTCTCTTATTGATTCGTATAAATTTCAGACGCCCGTAGCGATCTTTTCCATAGACGCGCAAGCGCTTGCCGCTCTTGAAACGCGGGGTATTTCATGCAAGCAGATTCCAAGATTTCCGGCAGTGTACAGAGATATTGCCGTGCTTGTCCCTCTTGAAACTGCTGTTGCGGATATTGAAAAAGAAATACAAAATTCGGCGGGACCCTTGTTAAGCGAACTTGAAATTTTTGACATATATCGGGGCAAGGGGATTCCGGAGGGCAAAAAGAATATCGCGTTCCATCTTGCGTATCAGTCCCCGGACAGAACGCTCTCCGCGAATGAAGCGGAATCATTGCAAAGAAAAATAGCGCAGTCGTTAGAAAAGCATTCGGATTGGTCAATACGAATATAATATGACAGACAAAGAAAACAAAAGCGCGGAATACGGAGCTAAGGACATTATGGTCCTGGAGGGGTTGGATCCGGTGCGCAAAAGGCCCGCGATGTATATTGGCTCCACCGGGCCTGACGGACTGCACCATCTTATCTGGGAGGTGCTGGATAACTCCATTGACGAAGCCCTGGGTGGGTTTGCCAAAAACATTGAAGTTTCCTTGTTGCCTCAAAACAGAGTGCGCGTGGTGGACGACGGCAGGGGAATTCCCGTGGAAAAACATCCGCAAACCAAAAAATCCACGCTTGAAACGGTGATGACTATTTTGCACGCGGGCGGAAAGTTTGGCGGCAAGGCATACCAGGTATCGGGCGGGCTCCACGGCGTGGGGGTATCCGTGGTAAACGCGCTCTCCACCTATTTACGGGCGGATGTTCGCAGGGAGAATACCCAATACTATCAAGAATATGCCAAAGGAAATCCAAAAAGCGATGTCAAAAAGGCGGGCAAGGCCGCGGGTACCGGAACTTCAATTATTTTTGAACCTGATATTGAAATTTTTAAAGAAATCAAGTTTGACGCCAAAAGAATTATAAGTCACTTGCGCCAGCAGGCCTATCTTACCTCCGGGGTAAAACTCACATTTATTGACGCCAGGGAAGAAGATAAGATGGCATGCGCTTTTTATTTTGAAGCAGGTATTGCCTCGTATATACCCTACCTCACAAAGGGAAGAGAAGGACAGCAAAGTTCCGTGTTTTATGTCAAAGGAGAAAAAGAGGGTATTATCGTGGAAACCGCGTTTCTGTACACCGAAGATTTTGAAACATTTGAAGAAAGTTTCGCCAATAATATCCATACGCCCGAAGGGGGGACCCACCTTACCGGCTTTAGATCCGCCTTAACCAGAACGCTCAATGATTATGCCAAGAAAAACAATTTTCTCAAGGGAGAAGAAGCGCTTACCGGAGAGGATGTGCGGGAAGGAATTACCGCGGTAGTATCAATTAAAATCAGAGAACCCCAATTTGAAGGCCAGACAAAAACAAAACTTGGAAATCAGGAGGCAAAAACCGCGGTGGAAGCGGTTGTTGCGGAAGCTCTTACTGATTATCTTGAACGCAACCCCCAAGACGGCAGGGCTATCATTGAAAAATGCCTCCTTGCTTCCAAGGCCAGAAAAGCGGCGAAAGCGGCGCGGCAAACAGTTTTAAGAAAAGGCATACTGGAGGGACTGGCTTTGCCAGGGAAACTCGCGGATTGCTCTTCAAAAGATCCGGAGGAATCGGAGTTATACATAGTGGAAGGCGACTCCGCCGGCGGTTCCGCCAAACAGGCCAGAGACCGCAGATTTCAAGCCATATTGCCTTTGAGGGGCAAGATCTTAAATGTGGAACGAGCGCGCCTGGACCGACTCTTGGACTCCAAGGAAATTCGTGCATTGGTTATCGCCTTGGGCACTGCCATTGCCGAAGATTTTGATATTGCAAAGCTTCGCTATCACCGCATCATTATCATGACCGATGCCGATGTGGACGGATCTCATATCAGGGCCCTCCTCCTCACCTTGTTTTACAGGTATTTCAAATCAATCATAGAACAAGGATATATTTATATCGCGCAACCCCCGCTATATAGAGTCGGACAGGGCAAAAGTTTTGCATACGCGTTTTCAGACAGCGAACGAGATGCTATTGTAACGGAGTTGAAAAGCAAGAAAGCGGAAAAAGCCGCGAAAATAAAAATACAGCGAAAGACCGCCGCAACGGAACAGGAAGACCAGGGCAAAGAAACCGAGGGCGAAGAAAAAATCTCCGGTTTGAACATTCAAAGATACAAAGGACTGGGAGAAATGAACGCGGATCAGCTTTGGGAAACCACCATGAACCCCGCGCGCCGCATTCTCTTGAAGGTCAACATTCAAGACGCGCATGAAGCAGACACGGTGTTTGATGTGCTCATGGGAGACGAGGTTGCCCCCAGAAAAAAATTCATACAGACATACGCAAAAAGTGTAAGGAATTTGGATATCTAAAACCAGGTTTTCAAACTCGGCTGTTGGTTATTTGTCAGTCGGGGGGTTGATTTTTCCAACACCTGTGATAGAGTCAAAACATGGTTAAAAAACCATGCAACCAGAGCATATGAAGGTAATTACCGCGCTCACCTCCTTTATAAAAGAGTCAAAAGCGGAGGCGAAAAAAGTGGATTGGCCCACAAAAGAGAAAACCGCGCAAAACACCATTCTGGTTGTGGTTTTTGGGATTGTAACCGCTTTATTTCTTGGAGCGGTTGATCTGGTGTTTGTAACCTTACTGGAGCGTTTTATTTTGTAATCATTCGCCATGCCAAAACAGCAAGCAGTGCAAGAAAGAAACTGGTATGTTATTCATACCTATTCGGGGTATGAAGACGCTGTCGCGCGCAATTTAAAACAGAGGATTGAATCCATGGGCATGGAGGAAAAGATATTCTCCGTTCTTGTGCCGAAAGAGAAGAAAATCAAAATTAAAAACGGAAAAAGAAAAACCGTTGAGGAAAAAAACTACCCGGGATATGATCTTGTTGAAATGATCGAAACCGACGACTCATGGTATGTGGTGCGGAATACGCCCAATGTAACGGGGTTCGTGG
>JACQMR010000002.1 GCA_016203455.1 Candidatus Wildermuthbacteria bacterium | reverse complement strand
GGCGGAGTAGCTGTTATGGTAATTCAAGATCAAACAAAAAATTTTGGAAAATCATTGACATCTTTCAGAACTATTATTGATTGGTGTGATAGTTTTGGTTTTAAACTTTTTGAAACAGTCCTTTATCGAAAATATGGCGCAGAGGGAGCATGGTGGAATAAACGATTTCGAGTGGATCATGAATATATCCCAGTATTTTTGAAGGGTGAACGGCCTCGACATTTCAATAAAGAACATCTGAAAATACCGTCGAAACATGGCGGCAAAACAATGACCGGGGGTGGCACGCGTCTCACAAATGGTATTCGTATAGCGACCCGCTCAATTAAAATCAACCCAATGAAATGTAGAGGGACAATCTGGGAATATCTAACTGCCGGAGACGGAAGTCGTTTGAAGCACCAGCACCCCGCGACTTTTCCTAATCAACTTCCTTATGATTTTATCAGTTGTTTTGCAGCAAAAAATGGAGTGGTACTCGACCCGTTTGTGGGGAGCGGAACAACAACCGTTGCTGCAAAAAACCTTGGATACAACTATATTGGCATTGATATTGCGCCCGAATACTGCGCAATTGCAGAGAAACGCATGAAAGAAGAATGTATTGCCTCTTCACAAAATACATTGCTTTAAAGTACCCCGCCTTCGTCCATCGTGTATTCGATACTGTTCCGGCTGATAATCGCGAGGGATATGGGATCTTGAGCAAGGAGAGCATTATATCGCGCCTTTCCTGGTTTTACGCTACCTTTCCTAAATCGAGTGGTTTGATATGGCCCCCACGACCAATGAGCGGGCGTAAATGTCCACCCCGTTTTGTCTGCAAGCATTCTCAAAAATGTCTCGGCCTGCGTATTGGTTGCTGATTTTAATTGGTGAGTATGAGAATCAATATTGGCAATATTTCCTCGGGAATCTGAAATCTTGATTTTATCACCGCCGCGTTGTCCACCACCAATAATGCTGATCTGTGTAAATAAATCTTTCAATTCAACCATCAATTCATGTATTGAGTAATGCCGATCTAAAAATACTCTTTGCAGAGGACTGCTCATGTTATTCGCTCCCAAGAAATCTAACCAACTTAAACAATTCTCAGGATAGTTAAACTGATTTTTGAAAGTCCCGTCGGTATACAATAGAGAGCTTACCGCGCTTTTTGGGATGGGGATGGCTTGATCTTGCCCTAAAATTGAAAGCAGCATATGAACTGTCCCAAAAGGATATTTCAATTTGAAATCATTCTTGAAATCATAGTTCCTCAAATTATTTGCCGCAATACAGTTATTGAACTTGCTCCAATTAGGGGGTAAATCCGCTTTATCGTACATGACCATGTGTTGCCCGACGCTACGAATATTCGGACGAAATATTTCCATGTCTAGAAAAACACAATCCTGTGGATTCATGCCTTCCTTAAGCGCGAGAACCTTTCCATCGTAGAATCCACGAATTTTCCATCCCAAATAATGAGACATCAATAGTCCACAAAGAAGGCCGTCGCTATCGGGACTTAAAATGCAATTATGATCGCGTTCAACTACCCAAGGGTGTTGTCTAAGCAGGGCGCGATAATCAAGTTCTGTTGAGGGATGTCGGGGCATATTATTTCAAAAAATAATCTGCTGGCTTCTTATATAGAGACCAACTTAGTTAAACTAAGTTTTGCCCCGTTTTCTTCAAGGTTTTTATCCTCTTATTTCTAATTCTTCAAACTTCCCCTTCGCAATCCAGGATAGCGATTATATATATGCATTTCTAAAATCTACAGGACCATAGGGCTGTCAGATAGCCGGTTGGTCCGATTCTTTTTCATCCTATTTCTTTCTGATTCCTCTTCAGCTTTAGTAGCGCTTGAAACATGCACTCCAAATCTTATTCTTGTCACGGTCGAGTTTCTAGATATACTCTCCAGCGTCCCTCCTCCTTCAACAAATTCGAGAACCTTAATTCCGACTTTACCGCCTTTCGTATTCTCCTTTTCTACAGATACGGCTATGTCAAATTCAACCGTTCGACTATCCGCGGTAGGAAGAAGATAAATCTCTCGCATTGATGCACTCGATGATTCATCAACTGCTTTT
Source organism: Candidatus Wildermuthbacteria bacterium (assembly GCA_016203455.1). GTDB lineage: Bacteria > Patescibacteriota > Minisyncoccia > Minisyncoccales > UBA10102 > JACQMR01. The sequence continues at coordinate 12,187 of JACQMR010000002.1, read as the reverse complement.
GCGACATCAACTAATGCTTGTTTTATGAATTCCTTTAGTTCCATTCTGCTCCCCGGGTAGGATTCGAACCTACAACCTTCTCGTTAACAGCGAGCCGCGCTACCATTGCGCCACCAGGGAATGTTGACTAGTTTTTAGTTGGTAGTTTTTAGTTTCTAGAACTGACTGGGGAACTACCAAGCTGTCTACTAATCGTTACAACATGCGTTTTAAGGAACTAACTAAAACATTGAGCATTTTCATGACCTGCTCCAGCAATGCTTCGGTTTGAGTATAATCTAAATCCCGTAATTTGGGAAGCCTTCTGCAAATCTCCAATTGAGTTTCAAGCTCTGCGCCAGAGCCGTAACTAATTCGTAAAAATTGCAAAAACTCTTTGGAAGACCCGCGCTTTTGTCCTTCTGCTATGTTTGAGGGAATACTCACCGCCGCTCTCTGCATTTGATTCGCGAGGCCGTATTTCTCTGCTTGCGGAAACCGCTCTGTATAAGCATACACCGCTACAACCAAATCCATTGCTTTCTGCCAAACCACTAAATCCCGATATGAGTTTGATTGCATGTGCCGATAAAAACTAAAAACTACCAACTAAAAACTGCCTAGTATCCTTTGAGTTTCTTTAACGAGCCGTGCTCGCGGATTTTTTCCAGCGCTTTAGCTTCAATCTGGCGGATGCGCTCTCTGGTTACGCCAAACTCGCTCCCCACTTCTTCCAGGGTATGAGTAACGCCGTCTTCAAGGCCAAATCTCATGCCCAAAATCTTTTGCTCTCTGGGGGTGAGATCCGCCATAATCTCATGCAGTCGTTCTTTCAGCAGATTTCTTGCCGCCTCAACCGAGGGGGGCGGAACTTTTTCATCTTCCACGAACTCGGCAAGCACGGAGTCCTCGTCGTCTTCGCCCACCGGAGTTTCCAATGATACCGTTTCTTGCGAAATGCGCTGTATCTGGTGCACCTTTTCAATTTCCAAACCCATTTCCGCCGCCACTTCTTCAGCCAGGGGTTCTCTGCCTAAATCCTGCAGGAGCCGCCTTCTCACCTGCGTGTACTTTGAAATTGTTTCTATCATATGCACGGGAATGCGAATGGTGCGCGCCTGATCTGCCAGCGCGCGGGTGATTGCCTGCCTGATCCACCAGGTGGCATAGGTTGAAAACTTGTATCCCCTGCGCCAGTCAAACTTTTCAACCGCGCGAAAAAGCCCAAGATTGCCTTCCTGGATAAGGTCAAGAAGCGTAAGATTGGCAGACCTTCCCACATATTTTTTGGCGATAGACACCACCAAACGGAGATTGGCCCTTGCCAGCTGTTTTTTTGCCTCCATGTCCCCTTCTTCAATGCGCTTGGCAAGATCCCGTTCCTGCTCGGCGGTAACAAAAGGAATCTTCCCTATCTCTTTTAGATACATCTGCACCGGGTCTAACGGGGACTCCTGCTCCAGCCGCGCTTTTTCCGCATCCTCTTTCTTTATGGTTGTAAGATACTCTTGCACTTCTTCCACGCGCAAACCGGCTTTTTCCAAAGAAGAATACAGCTCCTCTAAGGCGTCAACCTTGGTTTCAATGCCCGGGAATTGGTAAAGAATTTCAGAGTAGGTTACAAACCCGCGCGACTGCGCCTTATCCAAAAGTTCCTGAAGCTTGTCTTGAGGCAAAAGGGTTTTTGTCTTTCCTTTGTCCGGAAGCCGCTTAAATCCTCTGCGGGGAACCATGAGCGGTTTTTCAACAACGCCTTTTTTCTTGCCCGCGCCCTGCTGTTTTTTTGCAACGCCCTGACCGGCCCGACCCGAAACAGGACGCTTTTTTGCCGGGCCCAACGGACGCGCTTTCTTCTTATCTTTTGTTTGAGGCATGAAGTTTACTGGTTTGTTTCTTTGGTTATCTCCCTAAACTCCCGCAACAACACGGCCACCTTGTCTGTGTCGCGGCCCGATTCTGCTTTCTTAATCTCCCGGGAAACAACATCAAGGCGTTCCCTGCGAAACAGTAAAAACAGTTCCCGCACGCACGCCCGAAACTCCTCTTTTTCGTCATGATCGTCTTTGTCGCGCGAACTTGCCAGAAATTCCCCTTCTAAAGCAAGACGGTCTATATATGAAACGGTGCTTGGCGGAAAGATCTCCGCCATTGCCCGCGTATCCACTGACTCGCGCTGTTTTACTGCCGCCGCAATCTCTTGCCCAAGCGGAGAAAGAAGCGCCAGTTCGGTATCCCCTAATTGTGCCACATTTTCAGGATTTTGGAAGAGCAAGACCAGCAGGCGCTCTTCCAGCAGTTCCCGCCTGCTTTTTTGTTCGTTTGCCGGCTGGATCCGCGGCTCTTGTTTTATGCGGGACAAAGACGCCGGTTCCATCTTTGTTTTTTCCAATTCTTTTCTTATAATCTCTTCTTTCGCGCCAAGTTCGTCTGCCAGCCGCTGGATCCAATGATTTTGTTCAATGGCGTTTGGAATTTTCTTTATCACAGGCAAGAGAATCTCGGCGGCTTTCTTTTTGCCCTCGGCGGTGCTTTTGTCTGCCTTGGCAAACGCGGTTTCAAAATAATAATCAAATAAATCGGCGGGGCGGGCAACAACCTCGCGCCATTTTTCCGGATCTTCCAGCACGAAATCTGCCGGGTCTTTTGCCCCGGGCATGCGCAAAACCTTTATGGAAAACCCCTGCTCCACGGCAAGGTCAATGCCGCGCTTGGTCGCGGAATCGCCCGCCACATCCATGTCAAAAGACAACGCGAGATTATCCGTATACCGCTTTAACACGCGCAAATGATCTTCGGTTAAAGCGGTTCCCGATGTCGCCGCCACATTTTCCGTACCAGCCTGAAACGCCATGATCTCGTCCATGTACCCTTCAACCAAAATGCAAACATTCTGCTTTCTTATGGCAAGCTTTGCCTTGTCCAACCCATACAGCACCCTGCTTTTGTCATACAAGGGAGTGACGGATATATTGATATACTTTGCCAGCTCTTTGTCGTCTTTGCCAAAAATCCTGCCGCCAAACCCGATCACCTGGGACTGAACATCAAAAATGGGAAACATGATGCGGCTCCGAAATCTGTCGTACACTCCGGTTTCGGCCCTCACCAATAAACCGGCTCTGCCTATTTCTTGCTCTCTGTACCCCCGCTCCGTTAAAAATTCCAAGAGTCCTCTGGAAGAATCCGGAGCGTATCCAATTCGCCACCTGGAAAAGGACTCGTCGTTCACGCCCCGTTTTTGCAAATATGCTTTTGCCTCCTCGCCCGCCTTGGAAGAAAGCTGTTTTTCAAAAAACTGGCACGCAAGCTCCACCAGCTCGTACAGCCGCTTTCTCTCGGTTTGCAGGCGGGCATACGAAGGGTCTTGGGGACGCAGTTCAACGCCCGCTTTTTGGGCAAGCAAACGAAGAGCGTCTCCAAACTCAACGCCCTCAATCTGCATGACAAAAGAGAAAATATCGCCTCCCAAAGAACACCCGAAACACCGCCATGTCTGCCGCGCCGGAGACACAAAAAACGAAGGCCCCTTCTCTGAATGAAACGGGCATAACGCGCGAAAACTCGCCCCCGCTTTTTGCAGGCGCACATATTCTCCCACCACCCGCACCACATCCAGCCGGTTTTTAATTTCCTCAACGGGAGAAGAAAGCATGAAGATCAGTTTTTAGTATGTAGTTTTTAGTTTTGAGATACAAAATACAGAATACCAACTACAAAATACTTGATCCAAAATTCTACTTCCTTAAGAAAAAGAGGGCAAGGGCGGCGGCGGCAAGACCAAGGTCGCGAAACACAATATCTAACGCGCCCAGGTTAAACGCCGTAACGCCCAGCAAAAGCGCGGCGGACGCCAAAGACGGAATAAATAGTTTCTTTCCCCACAACAGCCACAGCGCGAGAACAATTTCAACCGCGGAAAATCCCCGCAACAGCACGGCATCGGGTATTCCCATTTGCTTTACAAACTGCGGGAAAAACCCGATCCAGTTTGTTGGCTCCATAAACGAGGCGACTGCCGCGTACAACAATGTAAACGCAATGCCCGCCCGCAGAAAGAATCTCGCCAAAGGAGCATTCATAACTCTCTTTTATTCAACTGTTATTTTGCCCGTATGAGCTACATTGAGATGGTCGTGGAACCCCCATGCTCCCTTTTCTTGAAAGCGGAAACTCCACTCCTTGCCCGGCTCTATGCCGCGGCACGCGTCAAAAAGCCCTGCCTCGTCTTGAGTGCCGCATTTTTCAATATCAGACCCGGGATAAATGGTATGGGTTGGATGCATGGCGGTCGCGGGCCAGGTAGGCATGGAACCCTCGTTCTTGAACACCACGGTATCTCCCTGCGTAATGGCAAGCTGTTTTGGATTATATCCCTCATCCGTAAATACCACCGTATGTGTCCGCGGACTCTCTAAAACCGCGCCTTCCTCTTGCCCTTCCTCCTCTGCAACTTCCGCGACGGGAAGCTCTTCCTCAATGTCAGCGGGCGGATTGTTTTTTAAAATAACAAAACCAAGTATAAAAAGAACCCCTATGACTCCTATAATCCCGATGTATTTCATGCGCGCGCATTGTATTAGTATTATTAAGCAACCCTGGCCTTTTTTTCATTGTATCACATCTTTTCCAACTCCTCATCACTCCAGCCAAAATAGTGCGCGACCTCGTGGCGCACCGTATCTGCCACCTCTTTTTCAACTTCCTCTCGGGTTTTCGCGAAATGCTCAATGCCTTCCTGAAAAATGGTGATCTTGTCCGGTAAAGGCGCTCCCAATCCTTTTCCCCACTCCGTCTCGGGAATCCCCTCAAACAACCCAAGCAGAATATCCCCTTTTCTGGTTCCGGTTTCTTTTAGCTGTTCTTTTGAAGGGGCCTGCTCCACGCATACGACAACATTCTTTAATCGTTCTTTCACGCGCGAAGGCAAACCGGCCAAAGCCCGCGAAACCATGGTGTTGAATTCTTTTGTTTGTCGGATTTGCGCGATAAAATTTTATTTACCCCCGCCAAAATACTTGGCCAACAACTTTACAGATAAGTTTATATGGCCTAAAAGGTCTTGTGGCCAAACTTTCTCCATTATTATGCTCTTTGAATCTCTTTTTTAAATCGGCAGTATAACCAATATACAATGAGTTATTCTTTAAACTTTGTAAAATATATACATAATACATATTGAAGGCGGAATGTAAGAAATTTTAAAAAAATTTCAACATTCCAGCGGCGTTTAAATTTTGCAATAGCAAAATTTATTACGCTGCGGAGGGGGAGAGATTTGAACTCTCGATACCTTTCGGTATACACGCTTTCCAAGCGTGCGCACTAGGCCGCTATGCGACCCCTCCGCATAATATTTATTTTTCAAAATAATGCTTCAACTTTTCTCTTAACACCTCTCTGCCATGCCCACTCTTAAAATACTTCTCCGCTTCAAACGCATCGCGTTTATCAAGATAGGCCTCATAAAAAATTAGCTTGAACTCCCCCGCCCGCTTTGTAAAACTGGAAAGCCCCAAACGGTGCTCTCTGAATCTGCGTCTTAAATCACCTGTAACCCCTTTATATAATTTACCACCTACAGAAAATTCCAGAACATAGAAATAATACATAGAGATTCCCCCGCGAGGGACTGATTCTTGTTATATCCAAAAACAACGGTTTGCGCAACCTGGCGATGCTGCCTGCTACCGCGGCAAAGAAACCATAATCTGCGAGAGTTTGGCGTATTGGGCCGCGAATTTGTAGGCAAACAGCTTTAAAACCGCGACAAAATCCAGAATTTCCTCGCGCAACATTTCAGGACCCGAAAACACCTCCCACGCCTCTTCAAACAGATCCCTGGCGTAATGATACAGCACGCGGTGTTCCGCGCGCTCCCGCAAGTAAACCACGATATTCTTAAATTCCCCCCGATCCAGCCACACGCCGTGGCATAAACTGCATAAATCCACATTAATGCCGGAATCCCCGTATTCCACCTCGTACATGGGCAGACGATCCCGCGGACACAGCTTTGCCTTTTTGTTCAAGCGAAACCGCGAGACATCTTTCCACAAATCAATGTCCAGCCACCGCAAATCTCTGTCTCTCGCGTCTTTTGCCTGCTCCAATTCATGCTCGTCTAACCAAAACCCGTAGTCCTTGGGGCAAAAATCCAGCTCTATGCCCATGATGACCGCTTTTTCTAACACGGCATTGTGGTGCGGACACATTTTCATGCTATATCTTCATCCCCCGCAAAGCGGAAACGCGTTCCTGCACGGGCGGATGCGTCATAAAAAGTTTATGAATCCATAAAGACACTTCTTTCCCCCGAAAAGGACTGGCAATGTATAAATGAGCCGTGGCATCGCTGGCAGACCTCAACTGATGGGGATCTCGGCTGATTTTCTCTAACGCGCGGGCAAGGCCTTCCGGATATCGCGTAAGCAAAGCTCCGCTCGCGTCTGCCAAAAACTCGCGTTTTCTTGAGATTGCCAGACGCATAAGCTGGGCAAATAAAGGAGCTAGAATAAGAACCGCAAGCGACACCGCCATCATGATTGCCTTTGCATGCCCCCCTTCCCTATCGTCCCTCCCGGACCCGCCCAACAGAGTGGAGCGGAAAAACAAATCGGCAAGAATGGCAACCGCTCCCGCAAGAACAACCGCTATGGTTGAAATAAGCATATCTTTATTGCCAATGTGAGAAAGCTCGTGCGCCAAAACACCTTCCAGTTCCTGGCGATCCAGGGAATCCAGCAGTCCCGTTGTTACCGCCACAACCGCGTGCCTGGCATCTCTTCCCGCGGCAAAAGCATTTGGCTGAACATCGCGGATAATAAAAACGCGGGGCAAAGGAAGTCCGGCTGTTATGCAAAGATTTTCAACAATGCGGTACAACTCGGGATTATCGCTTTTCACGGCTGGTTTCGCTCCGGCCATGGACAAGGCGAGCTTGTCTGAAAACCAATACGATCCCACGCTCATGAAGACACTCAAACCAACGGAAATCCACAGAATCTCCCGAGATCCAAAGGCATAGCTCAACAGCCATCCAATGGCTATGACAAACAAGAAAAATCCGGCAAGATACAGCCAGGTTTTCCGCGTATTTGCCTCTGCGTGAGAATACAAAGTCGGCACGATTTTTAAGATTAGAACTTCACCTGCGGGGTTTGCTTTTGAGCTTCGTCTTCAATCTCAAAAAATTCTTCTTTTGTAAACTTGAAAGCGTTCGCTATAAACGAGGCGGGGAAACTCTCAATCATGGTATTGAGCGCCATGACATTGGTATTCATGAATCTTCTGGCGGCCTGAATCTTGTCTTCGGCATCACGCAATTCTCTCTGCAATTCCAAAAAGTTCTGGGACGACTGCAATTGGGGATAGTTTTCCGCGACCGCGAACAGGGATTTTAAGGTTTGAGAAAGCATGTTCTCTGCCTGCGCACGGTCATGCGTTCCGGTTGCTCCCATGGCTTTTGTTCTCGCTTGCGTTACGCTCTCAAACACTCCCCTTTCGTGGGCGGCGTACCCTTTAACGGTTTCCACAAGGTTGGGAATCAAGTCGTACCTGCGCTTAAGTTGAACAGCTATATCTGAAAACGCCTCTTTCGCGCGGTTACGCAAAGAAACAAACCTGTTGTACAAAACAATGCCCCACAGAACAATCCCCGCCGCTATGCCGATAACTATTTGAGTTGTATTCATATATTTTTAGCATACCACAAACACATCCAGAACACATCAAATGCCTATGTATCCAAAAGTATCTGGCATCTGGTATCTTACATCTTGTAGCTTATAGCTTTTTCTAAAAACTAAAAACTACCGACTAAAAACTAGTTAGTACTCTCCTCCCATTGGCATTTGAGGCATTCCTTTTGATTTATCCTCTTTTTCTGGAAGTTCGGCAACCACGGCCTCGGTGGTCAATAACATGGAAGAAGCGGACACCGCGTTTTCCAAAGCAACGCGCACCACTTTGGTTGGATCCACCACTCCGGCCTGCATTAAGTCCTCAAATACATCCGTGGCGGCGTTGTATCCGTAGTTTCCCTCATTCTTGGCAACCTCGGCGGCAACGACAGAACCGTCTTTGCCAGCGTTCTGGGCAATCTGGCGTATTGGTTCTTCCAGGGCGCGTCTCAAAATCTTCACGGAAACCTGCTCTTCCGCGTCTTCCAGCGTGAAACTTTCAAGCGCTTTGGCGGCCCGTAAAAGCGCGACTCCGCCTCCGGGCACTATTCCTTCCTCTACGGCCGCGCGAGTGGCATTTAACGCGTCTTCTGTTTTGTGCTGGCGGGCTTTCTGCTCAATCTCGGTGGCGGCTCCAACCTTAATAACCGCCACGCCTCCGGCAAGTTTTGCCAGACGCTCTTGCAATTTTTCTTTATCAAAATCAGAAGTGGTTTCTTTTAGCGCGTTTCTGATTTGCGCGATTCTTTCATCTATCTTTGTTTTATCTCCCTTGCCTTCCACGATAGTGGTGGCTTCTTTGGCAACCACGATTCTGCGCGCGGAACCCAGCTGGCCCAATTCTATTTTATCCAATTTTACTCCAAGCTCTTCAGAAATAACCTGGGCTCCGGTTACCGCGGCAATGTCGTTCAGCATCTCTTTTTTTCTGTCTCCAAACCCGGGGGCTTTAATGGCGAGACCGCTAAAAATACCCCGCAATTTATTCACCACCAGCGTGGCCAAGGCGTCTCCCTCCACATCATCCGCGATAATCACCAGCTCTTTTTTCCCCGTCTTTGCAACCGCCTCTAGCGCGGGCAAAATATCTTGCAAAGATGAAATCTTTTTGTCTGTTACCAAAATGTACGGATCCTCCAAAATTGCCTCCATGCGCTCGGCATTGGTGATCATGTAAGGAGAAATATAGCCCTTGTCAAACTGCAAACCTTTTACAATTTCTTTTTGTATGCCAAAGGTCTGGGATTCTTCAACCGTAACCACGCCGTCTTTCCCTACTTCGGTCATAACTTCGGCAATAAGGGAACCAAGATCTTTGTCTTCCGCGGAGATAGTGGCAACCTGCGCCATTTCTCCTTTGGAAGATACCGCGCGAGACATTTCTTTCAGAAGAGAAACAACGCGTTCCGTCGCCTTTTCCAAGCCCCGTCTCAACGCCAAAGGATTGGCTCCGGCGGTAACATTTTTCATGCCTTCCCCTATAATCGCCTGCGCCAACACCGTTGCCGTTGTGGTTCCGTCTCCGGCCGCTTCGTTTGCCTTCGCGGAAACTTCTTTAATGATGTCCGCTCCGATATTCTCTATCTTGTCTTCCACCTCAATCTTTTTGGCAATGGTTACGCCGTCGTTTGTGATGGTGGGAGAACCAAACCCCTCGTCCAACACGACATTTCGCCCCTTGGGGCCAAGAGTTACCTTCACGACATTTGCAACTTTATCCACTCCGGCTTTTAACTTCTTTCTGGCATCTTCTGAATATAAAATTTGTTTTGGCATGTACCAGAACGGAGTTCGGTTCATGGCTGACCCGCACCGATCCGCCTCGGGCGGATCTGGCACTGGGGTGCCGTACCGAAACTCCAAATTATATTTGTTATTCTAAAACCGCGAGTATATCTTCTTCTTTGGCGACGAGATATTCTTTTTCGTCAACCTTTACTTCGTGAGGCCCATACTTGGTAAACAACACCGTATCTCCCACCTTTACTTCAAGAGCGACCGCCTTGCCGTCTTCGTCTTTTTTTCCCGGGCCTACGGCAACCACCGTGCCTTGTTCCGACTTTTCTTTTTCCGCGGTGTCTGGCAAAAGAATGCCTGTTTTGGTTTTTTGTTCCTCTTTAAGCGGCTCTATAACCACATGATCTGCGAGCGGACGAATCGTCATCTTGGTATGATTTAATTTAGTATATATCTTCTTTTAACCTGTCTGACCGGACAAGTTAAAACAATCTTTCAAAAGGTACCGCTATTGATTGGCAGTCAAACACGGTAACTGCTAATTATCTTCTGTAGTAGTTTTACCCAACAAAAAAATCCTTGTCAAGACAAAAAATCAGAGGGAATTCAATACGGCCCTGGTCTTGGGGCCCGCAATACCGTAGCCGGAATCTTGCGCGGACGCCACAATGCCGTGAGCAAGCTGAAATCTCTGAACCGCCTGTCTGGTTAGGGGGCCGAAGTACCCGGTAATCATGCCTTCGGGATAAATCTCCGGATATTCGGCAAGCGCCTCCTGCAAAATCCTCACGGCTTCTCCCTCCATGCCTTGAACCAGGGTGCGGTTGAGCACTCGCGAGCTTTCTAACGCCCGCAATTGAGCGCGAAGTTCTTCAATTTTTACTGTAATCTCCTGGATGCGCGCCAGCAATGCCGCGAATCCGGAACCCTCCTCTTGCGAGACATGGGAAATACCGGCAAGGGTCGCGTCTTCCAGAACGACGCGCGCGAAAACGGCTGAAGACGGCTGGCCAAAGGAAGTATAAAATCGTGCGTACACCGTATATGCTCCGGGCAAACATTCCGCGGCTCCCTGGCAAAGATCATACGATACGGATTTTTGATATGCCTGCTGGCCTGCTTTTGCAAAATCCGGAGAAGAATCAATGCTCATATTTACGGCGTCGGATCCGCCTTCCAGATGAAGAACTGCCATTCTGTTTTGAGTTACGGCATCGGTTTGTATGGAAAACCCGGCCGCGGGAATGCTTGGCGCTTGAAATGCCGCCGGAGGAAGCCCGCTACCGCTATAGAGTTGCCCCATTAAACTGAAGGTTGAAAATTGAGTGGTTGAGCATGTTACAAGGCGTGCGGAACGATCCGTGACGCACCCTGAAAGCTCCGCCCATGCAGTTCCGTTCCATCTATATATGCGAAGCGATCCTTCATCAACGCCCGCGGGAATTTCCGCTAACTCGTACGCCATCTGAACGGACACCGACCTGCTAAACGAAGTGACGGAGTCAGATACTGAAACCGCGGCAGAAAAACTATATACATGAGATCCGATAACCTGGTATGAAACAGCGGGCAGAACGGCGACAGACAGAACCTCTGCCTTTTCTAACTGCTTAATCTGAAAATTCGCCTCTTGCGGAGTGGATGACGCTTCAACAGAAAGCACAACCGCGTTTTTATTCCCGACAGGCAAAGTAACCGATCCGCCGGAAGACGGACTTACCGTGGCATTGCTCTGCGCTTCTACCGTAGCAGATCCCACGCATCCTGCCGTTGTAAAAACGGCATTGCTTCCGGTTCTTTGATTTTGACTTTCATCCCGCGAAACCACTCTATAATTATATGTCGTACACGCGACCAACGAAGACAGAGTGACGGTATGACTTGTAACGCCGGGAGCAATATCAATTTCTGTCGTGGAAACTCCATATGAACTCGTTAAGCCGTAATCAACCAGCGAGGAAGATGCCTCCGATGTTGTCCACGCAATGACCGCTCCATTCGCTGAAGGAGTGGCGGAGGCGCCGCTAATCACAGGGCTTGTGGTGTCCACCACCACAGAACCACTGGAAGAATAGGACGAATCGTTGCCTGCTTGATCCGTGGCTTTCACCCTGAAATACCATGTGCCTTCAGCAAGCTCTGTTGAGTGGGTGAACGAGGCGGTATCGCTCGTGGAAGAACTCACTCCGCTGGCAAAGCTGGAACTTTGAGACCATTGAAAAGTATAGGGAGTCGCGGTTAATCCGGAGACCGTGTCCGCGGACGCAGACCAAGACCACGAAGGCGTGGTGTCTGCGGTGGGAGTGCTCGTGGAAGGAGTGCCCGGGGCCGTGGGATTCCCCGTATCTATTTTTATGGTATTAGGGCCTCCAAAGGTTGCGAGGTTCCCTGCCAAATCGGAAACAAGATATTGATATTGATAGCAAAATCCCGAAGACGCGGCGTGCGTAAAACTCGGATATGTTCCAGAAACAGAAATGGTGGAGAATGCTCCGTAAGAACCGCACGCCCCGCTGGAAAGAACGGCGGATCTTTTTTGCGCGATACGAGATTCGTTATCAATGCCAGATCCAGAGTCCGTGCCATCGCTTACTGCTAAAGAAACACTGGCTGAATTGGTAAAGCCGTCAGAATAGGAAATGGATCCGTCCGACGGAGCCGTGGTGTCCACCACCACGGAACCATTGGAAGAATACGATGACTCGTTGGAGACCGCGTCGGCGGCTTTCACCCTAAAATACCATGTGCCTTCGGCAAGCTCCGTTGAGTGGGTGAACGAGGCGGTGGCGCTC
>JACQMR010000001.1 GCA_016203455.1 Candidatus Wildermuthbacteria bacterium | reverse complement strand
CACGGTATCTTCTTCTTTTTTATTTTAATGGGGCCGAATACTAGGTAACGCTTCACCGCTGTTCAGCGACTTCGTCGCCTTAATATAATATGGCCGAAGGCACTGAGGAGCAGAAGCGCGGATTTAAGGAATACCGTGCCTTGCTAGGTACGGTATCTTTGTCGCTTTTATCTTAAGCGACCAGAGGTCTTGCTAGAGTAGAGGCGACAAAGAGCTGCGGGACCTGGATTCGAACCAGGGTACTGGCCTCCAAAGGGCCATGTCCTACCGCTAGACGATCCCGCAAAGACCTATAATCTTTCTCTAGAGTATGCTAAATCCTACCCGCCCGCAACGCCTGAGCAAGCTCATGCTTGCGATGGCGGGCGGGCCGCTAGACGATCCCGCAAAGGTTTTGACTATTCGTACAACGAAAACCGGTATTGTTTTTGCAATTTTTTGAAATCTGTCTGGTCAAAGGTTAATAGTTTTGAGATTCCCAGTGTCTTCATTGACGCAATAATACTGCAGTCAACGAAACTTATGTTTTTATCGGTTATCTCTTGGAATATTTCCCAACTTTCACGCTGGAGGTCTTCGTCAGCGTGGAGTATTTGTATTCGCGGGCTTGAGAGCAGGTATTTTCCCGCTTCCCAGGCAATCTGCTTGCTCGCCCGCACGGAGGTTACGGTTACTATTTCAAGAAAGATAAGATTGGTAATACACAGCAAAATATCTTGTTCCTCCAGTTTTTCGCTGATAAGGTTTGCTTTTTCCGATAGCGCGTCTCGCTCATTGAAAAGCGCTATGAAATAGTTTGAGTCCGCGAATATACGCTCACTTTTTCCCGCCATACAGATACTCGTCCATATTAGTAGCGAGATCTTTGGGTCCCTTAAATCCCATTTTCCGGATACGCTTTGCAAACTCGGTAAGAGATTCTACTTTCTGTTTTGGTGGAATATGCACATTGGATCCATACTGAACATCAACGGCTTCCCGCACCATGCCGGAAACCGTGGTATTTTTCTTTTTTGCCGCTTCCCGCAGTTTCTTTATTTGGTTTTTGGTGAGATAAATTTGAGTTCGTTCCATATATTATCTAATGCTGTTGCTCCAGCGTTTTCAGTACTGCTTGCCAGCAGTATTTACAATATACACCATGGTGTATATCATTGTCAACGAACTTTTTGGACCTTAGTCTGCCTTAGCTATCCACAGCTAAGGCAGACTAAGGTTAAGAATTTGGGATGCAGGTGTCTATAATGGCTAACTCCAAGGGCAACTGCACTATATCTGCATAGCGCATTTGTTGCTCGGCGTCCATAAAGGATTTTAAGGCGCGGGTTGCCAGTTTCATGTCTGTATTCTCGGCTTGTTTGCCCAGTGTTTCTCTTTGCTCTTGCGTTAAGCCGGGCGCGAGCGTTTCTTGCATTGCAGGGCTGATTTTTAAGATAATGATTTGCCGCAGATATGAAAGGATATTCTTGGCAAATTCCTGGGGATCCATGCCCCGTTCCAGATTGGCATTGAGAAATTCCACGGCTTCGCTTGCTTTTTTTTGGCTAAGCAAGTCAGCGAATCGGGAAAGTATTTCAATATCCACTATGCCCAGAATCTCTTGCACCGCTTTGGCGGTTATTTCCTCTTTTTTTCCGGCATGAAAAGTGAATACGCGATCCAGCAAACTTTCGGCATCCCGTAGGGCGCCTCCGGAATGGCTCGCTATCACGCGCAGGGCGGCTTCTTCAATGAGGGTATCTTCCTTTTTTGAGATGTCCGCGAGGCAGGCAAGGATTTGAGAGTGAGTAAGTTTGAGAAAATCAAAACGCTGGCACCGAGAAACAATGGTGGAGATCATTTTGCTTGTTTCCGTGGTTGCCAGGATGAATATGGCATGGCTCGGTGGCTCCTCCAGGGTTTTAAGAAGCGCGTTGGAGGCGTCCTTGGTGAGCTGGTGCGCTTCGTCTATGACAAATACCTTGTACGCGAGCGTTGTGGGGGCGAATCTCGCTCCTTCCCGGAGTTCCCGCATTTCATCTATTCCCCTATTTGAAGCGGCGTCTATTTCAAGAAAATCCAGCGATCTGCCTTGGTTTATTTCAAGGCAAGAGGCGCACGCGTTGCACGGCTCTCCCGCTTTATCGTCAGGCGCTTTTTTGATGTTTTTGCAGTTCACCGCTTTTGCCAGGATTCTTGCCAGCGTGGTTTTCCCGCATCCTCTGGGGCCGCAAAACAGGTAGGCGTGCGAGATAAGATTGCCTGCCACGGCGTTTTTGAGTGTCCGCACGATATGCGCCTGTCCAACAACTTCAGAAAAGCTTTGGGGGCGGTATTTTCGGTATAATACGAGATTTGCCATGAACGCTCGCGTTTGCTAGGAATTTTTAAACACCAGGAGTTTGTACCCCGCGAAATTCCACACGAGAGACAGGGCGGTTGCAAACAGCGCGCTCGCGTTTGCCCACAGGTTCGCGGAAAGCCCAAATTGGGGGCCAATAACATTCGCGGCAATGGAAGCGGTCCCCACATTGATGAAAAACCCAATGCCGCTTACCAAGAGAAACTGCAGAAATTCTTTGCCTGTTTTTTGCGGCGTTGCACCCGTCTTTTTTTGGAATGTCCAAAATTTATTCCAGGCGTAGCTGTTTAGCACCGCTCCCGTAAAGGACACTCCCTTAAAGACAACAAACCAGGTACCCGAGGCAATGCCCGAAGTGTATATAAAAAGGTTGAGAATACCGAGATCAATAAGCGTATTGAGAGCCCCGATAAGCAGAAATTTGGCGGTCTGGAGTACAAAAGGGATTTTTCTGGCAATAAGATGCGCCAGCGTCATGCCAAAGGCGGAGAGCAAGGGAAGCGCGAAGAATAAAATCCAGAAAAAAGGAATCTGAACCCCGGTATTTTTTGCGATAAAAAACAGCAAGAGCGCCATGCAAGCCCCAATACCCATACTCAAAATAATGTCCCGCTTTTTCATGGACTCATGGTATCACGCCCTCCCCTTTCTTTCTAGGTTCTAAAAGAAAAGAATCCCGTTTGGGATTCATTTGGTGTTGTCTATGACTACGGCCTGAAAAGGATTGATTAGGCCTGTCAATCCCGCTACTTCAAGGTAGCCGTTCGGTGTTACTCCTTTAATTTTATGGGGAGCGCCAAGGGGTCTTCTTGCGCCTGTGCTGACGCGGATTGTCACGCCAGGGCAGAGGTGTTTTCCCGCGATTTCCTCTAGTCGTTTTTTCAATGCCGCCGCGGCTCTTTTTTCTCCATTTGACGCGTAGCGTTTTTGGACCTTGCGGCTACTTTGATTTGTTATGCATGCCGATATGTGGTCACGCGAAATACCTTGGAATTCTTTAGGATCTAATCCCATGCTTTTTAATACCTGGGCTTGGCCTTCGCTTGGTCCGATTTGCGGCATGAGTTTCCTCCCTCATCCTGTTTTTCTTGCGCCAGTATATCTAGTATGGTTTTATATTTCAAGAGGGCTCGGAATGTTCTTTGTGTCTTATTTTGAAAAAGAAAAGAATCCCGTTTGGGATTCATGAAAGAGGTTGTATATGGGCCGGATGAACTGGGCGGTCCATTCCCTGGAGCCGCACGAATTGTAGAGGCGTGATTTCCTCTATGGTTTCTTGAAAACCTTTGAATAGGACTGTTCGGCCCGGGGCTAATCCGGACCTTTCCACTATGCCGGCTCTCCTTGATAAGGCACCGGCATCTTTTTCAGGACTTGTTGACATGTCCCCCCTTGCAGTAGTTTGCTGAAAAACATCATACATGTATTCTGTCAAATTTCAAGATTAAGAGGTTTGTATTATACTACATGCATGCTTTCACTTTTTAACACGCTTTCGGGAAAAAAGGAGGTTTTGAGACCTTTGGTGAAGGGCAAGGTGAAACTTTTTGTGTGCGGGCTTACGGTGTATGACTACGCGCACATTGGAAATGCCAGAACCTATATTGTGTTTGACGCTTTTGCCAGGTATTTGCGCTCAATCGGCTTGAATGTGTTTTATTTGCAGAATGTTACCGATATTGACGACAAAATCATAAAGCGGGCGCAAGAGCAAGGGATTTTGCCAAAAGAGCTTGCCAAAAAGTTTGAAAAAATCTATCGGGAGGATTGCAAAACTTTGGGCATTTCCGGCATTACCAAGTATGCCAGAGCCACCGGCAATATCGCCGAGATCATCTCCCAGACCCGGCGGCTTTTAAAAAAAGGGTACGCGTATGCGGTGGAGGGAGACGGCGTGTATTACGATATTTCCAAATTCAAGGGATACGGGAAGTTGGCTCATAGAACGGCCCGGCAGGCCGAAGACGGCGTTTCTCGTATTGATGAGTCGGTTCACAAAAGAAACAAGGGCGATTTCGCGTTGTGGAAAATCTCCAAACAAGGCGAGCCGCAGTGGTCCTTTACCGCTGTTCAGGAAGGGTCTGCCGTCCGCATGGATGGGAGACCCGGCTGGCATATTGAAGATACCGCCATTACGGAGAAATACTTTGGCTCTCAATATGACATTCACGGCGGCGCCAGGGACCTTATATTCCCCCATCACGAGGCAGAAATCGCGCAAATGGAAGCAATCTCCGGCAAGTCGCCCCTGGCAAGATATTGGATGCACGGAGGGTTTTTAACCGTGAATGGAGAAAAGATGTCAAAATCTTTGGGAAATTTCATTACCATACGGGATTTTCTTGCCAAACATTCCCCGCGGATTTTGCGCATGCTTGCGTTGAAAGCGCATTATCGCTCCCCTATTGATTATTCAGATACTATGATTTTTCAAACGCAAAAAGAACTGGAACGCGTTGATGAGTTTGTTGACAAACTCAAACAAAAATCTAGATTGAAAACGGATACGAGATACAAAATACAAGATACGAAATACAATTTTCTTAAAGCTCTGGAGGATGATTTTAACACGCCCAAGGCGTTTGCTGTCATTTTTGAACTTATCTCTCGCGTGAATCCCCAGCTTTCAAAGGGTCTCGTGGGGGAAAAAGACAAGCAGAATATACTCGCGTTTCTAAAAGACGCGGACAAGATTCTTAAATGTATATTTTGGGGCAGAGAAAAAACAGAAAAAGTGCCCGCGGATATTGTTGAATTGGCAGAGCAAAGAGAGGTGTTTCGCAAACATAAAGAATGGGAAAAAGCGGACGAAGCGCGCAAAGATATTGAAACAAGAGGGTGGACTGTGCAGGATACCTCCGGCGGGTATTTTCTAAAAAAGGCGCAATAAAAGACCCGGAGTGTTCTCCGGGTTTGGGTCTATGCCGCTGAAATTTGCTCTTGCGATCGGGCGAATGTTTCCCGGATTGTTTGCAGTCGCGCAATCGTGTCTGTGATTTCCCCTATTATTTCTTGGCCCGTTTTCGGGCCTCGGCCCTGGAGCATTTTCCGGACATCTTGTTCGGGTATCCCGGAGATTACCGCGACCCTGTCGCGTAGGGTTTCCAAGGCACGCCGGATTATTTCAAGGTCTTTTCGCGGTCCTCGCCTGGGGAATTGGGATTTATGCCACCCGCCTTGCGGATCTTGCTGATCCACATTGCGAATGTAAGTTGTGGCGTGTATTCCCGTGAGACCGCGTTTACGGAGTTCGTTTAATATGATGATTTGTCGTTCGGGTTCAAGGTGTGAGAGTACCAGGGCAACTTGGAACCCTAGCCGCTCTTCTTCGGGGACTGCTTTTCCAAGCAGGGTTTGGATTTGCGGGTGGAGCTTCATTAACGAGAGGTACTGGTACACCCAGGCCTCGCTTTTTTGAAACATTTCCATGAGCTGGGCAACGGTTTTCCCGTTTTTCCGCAGTGTATCAAGGATACGCGCGTACTCCATGGGAGTATGCCCAACTCTGAAAAGGTTTGCCCCAACGGATTTGAGGAACATGTCGTGCTCATCAGTAATCTGAACGCGCGTGACCCGGAGTGTTGCAAGGCCAATGTGTCGCGCCGCCAAAAATCTGTGTTCTCCATCTACTATTTGCACCGCGTAGTGCGGATCTTCTCGGAGAAGTACGCCAAGTATTGGCATGCGTTGCCCGTTTGTCCGCATATCCGCGGCTATTTGGAGGACATCTGCCATGAGAATTGACTCGCGCGGTTGCCCGGGGAATGTTCTAATAAGTTTGAGCGGTACTTCCAGAATCAGATTGGGGGGTTGTTGCGCCCATTCCTCCCTTAGAAGGATTTCTTTAGGAGTTAAGAGCGAGGGATTCGGAAGCGTTCTGTCCGCTAAAGTCAGATTCGTTATTGCTGGCAACCGTGCTGGGGGTTTCGGCGGGCTCAGAGGATCCGGATTTTTTTGAGCAACTGGCGCGGGGTTCATGCATATTGGAATTGGAGGATTGGGTGGTCTGGGGATCTTGGGAATGAGTAATACAGGGGGCTTTTGCCGTTCTCTTAACCGTGGAACTGGTTTGGGTTCCCAGTCCTCTTCATCGGGGTCTTCCGCGTGAATTCCTTGCTCCTCTTGAAGAGACCGGAGGTCTTCCTCCAGCTCGTCCGGTATATTATCTGTGTCCTGGGTGGGTGTTTTTATGGAGTTTCGGCTGCACAACCCGCATGTGGGCGGGTTTGTTATGAGCATCCCGTGCCTGCATTTTGGTCCTTGGAGCCCGGTCATATTCCTCCTTGCGGCGGATATTTTGAAATGGTAGGTGCGATACTATTTTTGCATTATACATTCCACTAAATGAAAAGCAATAAAGGTTGACGAATAGTTACAGTAGAGTATTTTGAGTTTATATGCAAAGGTCGGGAGTGTGTGATGTTCAGGTTCCATGTTTTTGGCATGATGGTTGTTGTTTCGGGGCATGAGAGGGTTTGCCCCGGATGCGGCAAGATCGTGCGGAACCAGATTCGCAAGGGATTCGTTTCAGATTATCTTTGCGGGCAATGCCGCAGGGGTTTTCACGGCTTCATTTTGCCCATTGGCAGGATCGGGTGGCGCAGAGTATAGACGGGGTCTTTTTAAGACCCTTTTTTCTTGCTTGCAAGCAAAAGCGTGGGCGTATATGATTTGAATATGGCAGATCAGGATATGAAGGCGGCACAAGTCCCTCCGCAGGCGCTGGAGGCGGAGACCTCTTTGCTGGGTGCTTTAATGCTGGATAAAGACGCTATTTTGAAGGTTGGCGATTTGCTGGAACCCAGGGATTTTTATAAGCGGAGCCACCAGCAGATTTATCAGGCAATGCAGGATTTGTTTGAGAAAGGCGAGCCAATTGATCTTCTTTCCGTAAGCTCTCGGTTAAAGGAAAAGAATATCTTAGACGATATTGGCGGGAGCGCGTACTTAACGGAGCTTATTAATAGCGTGCCCACGGCTTCTCATGTGCTTTCATACGCGAAAATCGTGCAGAAAAAACGCATCCTGCGAGACCTTATTTCCGTAGCCCACGAGATTGGAGTGATGGGATACAACGAGGCGGAAGATCCCCAGGTTTTGCTGGACAACGCCGAGGCGAGCATATTTTCCATTGCCCAAAAGTCGTTATCCAAAAATTTCACCCGCGTTCGGGATGATTTAGAGGAAGCGTTTGAGAGAATAGATCGGCTGTCCAAGCACGGCGAGGGAACGCGGGGAGTGCCTACGGGTTTTATTGATTTGGATAATTTGTTGTCCGGATTTCAAAAGTCAGACCTCATTATTTTGGCGGCCCGCCCCTCTTTGGGAAAATCCGCCCTTGCAATGGATATTGCCAGGCGAGTCGCGGTTCATCATAATGTGCCGGTTGGAGTATTCAGTTTGGAAATGTCAAAAGATCAGGTGGTAGACCGCTTGCTTGCTTCCCAAGCCAGGGTGGATTTGTGGAAACTGCGAACAGGCAAGCTTTCTTCCCAGGGAGACGATAACGATTTTACGCGCATCCAAGAGGCAATGGGAGTGCTTTCTGAAGCTCCTATTTACATTGATGACAGCTCCTTGCAAGATATTTTGAAAATGCGCGCCATGGCGCGGCGTCTCCAGGCAAACAGCGGGCTGGGTCTTTTAATTGTTGATTACTTGCAGTTAATAGAGCCAAGAAACTCGCAATCAAACATTGTTCAGCAGGTATCTGAAATTTCCCGCTCCTTGAAGGGCTTGGCCAGGGAGTTGAATGTTCCGGTTCTTGCTCTTTCCCAGTTGTCCCGCGCGGTTGAGCAAAGAATGCCTCCCCGTCCTCGTTTGTCTGATTTGCGCGAGTCAGGGTCTTTAGAGCAGGACGCGGATGTGGTGGCGTTTATTTACCGCGAGGATAAATACAAGATGGACCCCTCCAATCAGGGGATCGCGGAAATTATCGTTGCAAAGCATAGAAATGGTCCGGTTGGATCCGTAAAGCTGTTTTTCAACGAGAAGACCGTAACTTTCAGCGATCTTGCCAAGGATAATCTTGCGTATCAAGAGCCGGCGCAAGACATTACTTTTTAGCCGTGTATCCAAAGCAAATTCAACATATCATTCGCATGTTTTCTCAATTTCCCGCGGTTGGCCAGCGTGCCGCGGCCCGTTTCGCGTTCTACATTCTTAAGCTTTCTCCCGCCCAGGTGGAAGAATTGGCAAAAGCGATTTTGGATATAAAGAAAGAAATTTCCTTATGCCATTTGTGTTTTAGGCCTTTTGACGCGACCCAGCCGTTTATCATTGAGGGAAAAGACGGTTTGTGTGAAATTTGCGCCAATCCCCTGCGTTCCCGGAGTATATTGTGCGTTGTTGAGAAAGAGAGCGACCTGGAGGCGTTAGAATCCGCGAAGCAATACAATGGCTTGTATTTTATATTGGGAGGCACTTTAGAATTATTAAAGAAAGAAGATCGGGGAACTCTGCGTTTTAAGGAACTTCAAGATCGCGTTTCCTCCGCCGAGTTTCAAGAGATTATTATCGCCACGAATCCCACTACGGAGGGTGAGGCAACCGCGTTGTATATGGAGCGCGTGCTCAAGCCCTACGAGATAAAGATTACGCGTTTGGGCAGAGGTTTGCCCATTGGGGCGGAACTGGAATATGCCGACCATGAGACATTGCGCCAGTCCCTGGAAGGACGAAGGTGATCGCGAGATGAGGAAGTTAAACATAGTATTGGTTATTAGTCATTTGTTATTTGATTTCCCCCTGTTTTATATGTATGCTTATCCCAGTTTTTAAGGAGGCGCGTCTATGTTTTCAATAACTTTTGTAGCAATTGCGGTATACGCGCTTTTCTTTCGCATCCTTTTGAGGATTCAAGAGTTTGAGATTAAAGACGGGGTTATTCCCGATGCGCGTCCGCATGACAAAAGAACCCCCCAGGAAGGGTTCCTGCATATTCAAAGTTATTATACGACAACTCTTGGCAATGCACTTGGCCTTGCTCCGGTCAATGCTTTTTTGCTGGTGAATTGGAGCAGTGCTTTGGCGGAACACGCCGAGTCGTACGGGATTTACGCTATTCTGGCTGTTTTTGCTCTGTTCGCAGGGCTTGTCATTCATGTGAAGCACCTCTCAATGGTGGGTCACAGGCCAAATTGGGCGTATCCAAAGACCGGGGATGTCTCCGTAGCCGGCATGTTCTACGCACTCTACTTCCCTATCCAGTTGTGGGTTGTAGCGGTCGCGCTCACCTGGATTTTTTGGGAGTACGGTTTGGAGCTTCCGGGAACAGGCATGGCCCTGGCTGGCCTGGGGTTCTACGCGTTCACTGTTTTCATGGATGTATGGACGCGCCGGTGGGCATGGCTGGGTTGAGATATATTGGCCATGCCCTTAGAGGGTATTCCTTTTTAAACGGACTGTATCGCGCCGCAGTCCGTTTGGGGCATGCGATGGCGGACGATGAACTCGTTCCGCTTTTTATTTTGTCCGCAGTTTTTAGAGAGGATAGTCCTATCCAAGATTGGATAGGATTACCTCTCTAATACCGCCTCTCTCCGAAATCATTTGTGTTGCTAGTTCTATCCGTGCGTCCTTTTCTTTGTTTCAATGCTTCAATTCTATGCAATTGCATAGAATTGAAGCAGAGGCAGTTCAGAGACAGGGGGAAGAAATTGCGTATAAAAACTTGACTAAAGAGAGAAATATCTCTATATCATTCGTTAGTTACGCTACAATCTGAAATAGGGCTGAAAAGTCCAAAAGGAAGGTCGTTGTGGGCTGGGAACTCATTGATGCTCGAATAGCTATCTGGAGTGTCATGGGGAATCTCTTCTGCTGTGGAATTCTCCTTGCAGTGGAGCATATTATTGCTAAGATGGGCGCGATTAAATCGCGCAGGGAGATCTGGTATTTGTGGGATTACGGTTTCTTCAAGGCAGACCTTACCCTGGTCTCGGTGATGGATTTCTGCATCGGGATCGTCCTCTGGCTCACGAGCCCGCTGTCTTTATGGGCGGTCGCGATTTCTGCGCTAGCGGGTGTTCTCTGGACATTCTACTGGCATACCCAAAAGTGGCTGCCCAGGACTGCAGGGTTTGATTCTGCTTACCCTGCAAAAGGAAAGGTCTCCGTGATGGGGCGTCTTCATCTTCTTTACTTTTGCTTCCAGTACTCCTTCGGGATGCTGGGGGCATGGGAAGCCATATCGGGGCTTCTCTCCGGTAGGTGGGGTGTCATAATTTTTTTCGCCACGGTGGCACTGACCATGGCCTTCTACTACTTCCTTATCTTAAAGGAAGATGTGTGGAGATTCAGTAGCGGTCCGGTTGATCCGGAAATACTAGCCCTAATGTCTGACCGGTGGAGGATGAGGAAGTAATCAGCGGCCACAACAAAAGAGGGCAGGTCTTGCGACCCGCCCTCCTTTTATTTTTAACTATGGAGATTATTTTGTCTGAATTTCGGTTATTTCCACTTCGGTATAGGGTTGTCTGTGTCCTTTCTTTTTCTTTTGTCTTTTCTTGGCTTTGAATTTAAAGATAATGACTTTTTTCGCTTTGTCTTGTTTTATGATTTTTCCTTTGACTACGGCGTTTTGCACCGTGGGGTTGCCAATGACTGCGTTCCCTTCGTCTTCAATCAGCAATACGGAATCAAACACAACGGTTTCCCCGGCTATCTGGGGGAGTTTTTCAATCTTTACTCTTTTGCCCGGGGAAACAATGTATTGTTTTCCTCCGGTTTTAATCACGGCTAACATATTGGCTATTGTACAGGAAACCTCAAAAAGCGCAAGAGGTAGTTTTTAGTTGACAGTTCTTAGAAAACTCTACGCGGGCTACCCAATCTTTACTCTTTTATTTCTGCGATGATCGGTTTATCAAGAAGCTGGGGTTCTTGTATTCCGCTTGCTTCCCCGGTTATTCTCATTATGTCTTTATCAATTTTGCCAAGTTCTTTTGAGCCGGAGTTGTAATGATTTATCGTGGAAGAAAGTGAAACGCCTATTTTTTTATAGTAATCTTCGTATGCCCTAAGATGGCGCGAAAGGTTTTCAACATTTTTTATAATATCTTTCGCGCTCTCTTCTATCTTAAAGGCCTTAAAGCCGTGCAGAACTGACTGCAGGTACGCGGCGAATGTCGTGGGCGAAACAATGATAACCTTTTTTTCGTTGTACGCGTAGTCAATGAGATTGCGCGTATTCACCTTGACCGACCCAACTTCGTTTATGAGAAGGTCATAGTAAATAGCTTCTGCCGGAATATACATAAAGGCGAAGGGAAGCGTGCCGTCTTTTGGACGAACATATTTTGATGTCTCGTCAATCCGCAGTTTAAGATCGTTTTTAAACTGTTTTTCAAGTTCTTCCCGTTCAGCGTCATTTGCCGCGCTTAAAACTCTATTGTAGTTATCAAGAGAAAATTTAGCGTCTATCGGTATTATCCCCTCTTTTGTTGTAATAATCGCGTCTACCGTTGCTCCGTCCGGAAATCTATACTGCATGCTAAAAGAACCCGGAGGCAGGATATTTGAAAGAATCAACTCCAGGGATCGTTCTCCAAGATTTCCCCGTTGTTTTTGGTGCTTGAGAACTTTTTCCAGGTTTGCGAGCTGTTCCGCGATTGATACGAAACGCACCGTTGCTTCGTTTGTTTTTGTTTGCTCGCGGGTAACTTCGGTGAGTTGTTTCGTAACAAGATCTCTAATATCGGTTACGAGTTTTTGCGATGCGTTAAACTGCGTATTCATGGATTGAAACATGCGGTTTGTTCCTTCGCCAAGCTTGGATTCAAGCGCTTGGCTTAGCTCGTTGATTTGGCTCTGAAGCATTAAAAAAGACGGGTCTTCCGTTTTGTTTTTCGGGTTTTTTTGAAAAAATAAAAACAGAACCGTTATGGCCAAGACCGCGATCATAGCGATTAAAATGCCTTCAATCATGCGTATAGTATATCATGCTCTTTCGCGGCGTTGAAATGCTTATGTCAGGCACAAGGGCGTGGAGGGCTGGCACCATGCTTTAGTGTAGAGTTCCGCAAGAAAAAAGAGGAGATACAGAGATATGAGCCACAGCGCTTCTTTTTTGGTAACCATCTTGCCGCTTCGCACGAACATAAGGAAAAAGAGCGCCGCTATAATCATAAATACTCTAGCCGCCGTAAAGTGCGCCGGATCCCCCAGGGTTATGGGTTGCAGAATGGCAACAATGCCCAAAACAAGGGTATTTAAAATAATGATGGATCCGGTAATTTCACCCAGAACCACCCAATATTTCCCCGCTTTCGCCGCGGCGACCGCAAAGTAGAGTTCTGGCAGGGCAGATCCCAGCCCAAGCCCGAGAATTCCCAGGAGCATGACGGGAAGATGAAGTTCCGCGGCAAAGAATTCAGCGGCTCGCACTATTCCTTCCGCCGAGAAGAACAGAATAGTCCCGCCCCCCAGAATCATCGCAAATCCCTTGAGAAATTTCTTGAACTCGCGCGCGGGCGGTCCTTGCGCCGTTTTTTCAAATATCTGCCCATGCGCGTGTCTTCTGGAGATCATCCATGAGGCATAGGCGATAAAGAGCAGTATCAGCACCATGCCGTCTCCCCGTGACAGTACTCCGTCTGCTATCAAGAGCAGGGGCAATAGAGCGATAGCCGCGGTAATCAAGGACGAGGTTTGCACCGTTTTTCCTTTTGTTGAGAATTTTCCCATAAACAAAGCGGCGATAGCCGCTACCAGGGTGAGGTCCGCGACGCTATTGCCCAAAATATCTCCAAACGATAGTTCCGGAATACCGTGGGCAATGGAAGAAAATCCTATAAACAGATTGGGAAGAGATGCTCCGATTGCCATAACAAAGAACGCCACGACAAATTCTTTCCATGCCAGATATTCCGCCATAATGCCAACTCCGCGCACAAGCCAGTTTGCCGCGCGTATCAGCAAAAATCCGGATATCGCAACAAGGAGCAGATGCGGTATCATTGCCGTTGTTTTGAATGAAACCGCCATTTCGTGAATTCCACGATGGCGATATTGAATACGCCAAGCGCGCAGAGCAAAGTCCAATCCGTCATTGTTAGAGGCGCCGTTCCCAGAATGCGATTGAGCCACGGATTATACACCGCGGCGATCATGAGCAAAGACCCAAGCCCCACCGCGCCCACCAGCCAAAGATTGGAAAACGGATTGTATTGCCAGATATTTTTTCTTAAGCTTTTTATGGAAAATGCGTACAGAAACGCGGTGACTCCAAGTCCCGCGAACATGATCGTTTGGATGTGCGCGAGTTCATAGGGAGTTTTAAGGAGATAAAGAAACAGGGCGAGAAGCGCGATATCTGCGACCGCGCTTACGGCAAAGATGAGTATTTTCATGTCCCGCGTGAGCAGGGGAACCCCCTTTTTGTTCGGTTTTTGGAGCATCGCGTCTTTTTCTGGCTTTTCGGCCGCGAGCGCCATGCTCGGGAGGGCATCTTCCATGATATTGATCCAGAGGATTTGCAGAGGCGCCAAAGGGAGAGGGAGGCCCAGCAATATCGCGGTTCCAACAAGTATGACCTCCGTAAATGTGCCGGAAACCAGGTATGTTACCGTTTTTCTGATGTTATCCATGATTACCCTGCCTTCGCGGATTGCCTCAGGTATAATGGAAAAATCGTCTTGCAAGAGCACGAGATCCGCGTTTTCTTTGGCGACATCCGTGCCCGATTCCAGGGCGACTCCTATATCCGCTTTTTTTAGAGCGGGGGCATCATTGACCCCGTCTCCGGTCATGGCGACAACCTCTCCCCTGTCTTGGAGAGCGGTTACAACGCGGAGTTTATGCGCAGGTTCCACTCTGGCAAATATCGTAATGTCTCCCAATCGCTTTTGCAACTCTTCTTCAGAGAGCGCCGCAAGTTCTTTTCCTTCCATGATATTGCGAGGTTCCGTGGCGAGTCCCAATTCTTTTGCTATGGCTTTGGCGGTAAGAATATGGTCTCCCGTAACTATAATGGTTTTGAGTCCCGCTTGTTTGGCAAGCAATATTGCTTCTTTGGTTCCTTTGCGCAGGGGGTCTTTAAGAGAGATAAGTCCCAGGAACGATATATCAGCCACCATATGATGGTGTGCGTTGCCAACAGAGGAGATTGTCTTTGTTCCCACGCCAATAACCCGCAATCCTTGCTGGGCGAGTTTCGCGAGCGCGGTTTCCGCCTGGTTTTTTTCTTTTGGCGACATGCGCGAAAGTTCAATAACCCGTTCAGGGGATCCGGTTACAAACAGCCGGGTTTTCTTTTCGTCTTTATGAAAACTCGCGATGTATTTGGTTTGCGAAGAGAACGGAACGCGCAAGAGCAGGGGCAGTTTTTCCTCTAGTGCGTGTTTGAGAAATCCCTGTTCCATGGCGCCTTGAGCGAGAGCTTTATCGGTGGGACGGCCCCGCAAGATGGCGTTTTCTTTTGAGTATTCAAGAAAGGATTCGTTGGCGAGCGCGGCCGCCATGAGCATAAGTTCTCGGTCCGGGGATTTCATGGGCATTACATGTTCAACGCGCATATTTCCTTCGGTGAGCGTGAGCGTTTTGTCTGTCGCGATGAGTGTCGCTCCCCCAAGGGTTTCCGCGGCGGAGAGCCGCCGCACCAGCCCCCTTCGTTTCAGTATTCTCTGCATGCCTACGGCAAGGATTATGGTCATGGTGATGGGCAAGCCCTCCGGGATTGCCGATACCGCCACCGCCACCGCGGTTTTGAACATTTCCAGCGGATCTTTTTGAAATATGATTCCTTCGGCAAACAAAAAAATAGAGAGCGCCACCACAATCGCCGTCATGACCCAGGAGAACCTGATGAGTTGTTTTTGATACGGAGTGGGTTCTTCCTTTGTTTCTTCCAGGAGTTTCCCGATGTTTCCCATCTCCGATTTTTTTCCGGTTGCAATCACAAGGGCAATGCCTTTTCCATGCTCTACAAGAGTGCCCATATATGCCATGTTGTCCCTGTCGGCCAGCGGGGTTTCCAGAGAAAGCGCGCCGGATTCTTTTTGGGCCGCTATCCATTCCCCCGTGAGAATTGCTTCTGAAATACGCAGGTCGGTTGCTTCCAGGATTCTTGCGTCGGCAGGCACCTTATCCCCTTCTTTGAGCTCAATAATGTCTCCCGGCACAAGTTCTTCGCGCAAAATTTCGCGCGTTTTACCTTCTCGTATCACAACGGCTTTGTGTTTGAGTATTTGTTTTAATCGCGAGAGCGCCTGGTTTGCTTTGTATTCTTCAAGGTATCCCAGAACGGAGTTAATGAGAACCGCTATAAAAATAACAGCGCTGTCGGTATATTCTTTAAGCAAGAATGTAACTCCGGAAGCCAGGAGAAGTATAAAAATAAGGGGGCTTTTTAGCTGGCTAAAAAATAATTTTAGCGCGGACACCCTAGATTCCGTTGCTATGGAGTTCTGGCCGAATTGTTTTTGCCGCGCTTCCGCGTCTTTTTGCGCGAGTCCTTTTTTGATGTCGGTTTTTAACAGCGCGAGAGCTGATTTTGACTGAATTGAGTGCCACGCGATGTTTTGCTGTTCCATGCTTTTATTATATGCGACCGGACCGTGAAACGAAAGCTTGGAAAGCGTTTGTCGTTGATTTTTCCCTTGTTGTGGGGTACTATGCGAAAGAAAAGCTTTATATTGGTCCCATCGTCTAGCCTGGTCTAGGACATCAGGTTCTCATCCTGAAGATCAGGGGTTCAAATCCCCTTGGGACCGCCAGATGTCCAAGTT
>JACQMR010000014.1 GCA_016203455.1 Candidatus Wildermuthbacteria bacterium | reverse complement strand
CCAATACCCCGGGAGCGGCGACTGTTAGCGCGGTGTCTTCGTTTGTTGAATATGAATCGTTATTCGCGATCGGGGCAGTGTTTAAATTAATATCAAATAAAAATGTCTGCGCGGAGCTTATGTTTCCCGCCACATCAGTTGCCTGCGTTTCCAGCGTGCACGCGTTATCACCGGTCGCGGTACAACCGTATGAAGAATCCAAACGAACTTCAACATCAATATCCAATTCTACAAAAGAACCTTTGCAACCGGTTATGCTTCTCCAATCAGACGGGGCATTGCCCGTGTCATATACGCGATAGTCGCAAGATGCCAAATTAGAGCCGCCCGTATCCGCGAATGACGCTGTACAGGTAAAACCCTCCTTCTTCACGGAACCCTGCGCGTCAACGCATGTCTCCGCAAAAACCCCGTGAGCAAAACCAAATAGAAAAATACCAACGCACAAAGCGAATAAAATCCCCGACATTGTCCCGCCAACATTCTTTCTCATCGCAAATTACTTTATTATATCTTGTATTCACGCGCGCGCAAACAAAAACCCGGCGCAAAATTGAACAAACTGGGCCCGACCAAGTTTGTCTAAACTAAAAACTAAATTACCAGACCACAAAATAGAGCACTTGACAAGTCCTTTGGGTAGGAGTACGGTCAAATTAGTAGCTTGACTTGTCAAGCAAATCGGCAAAGGAGGTGCCAAAATGGCACGGCAACGGATTTCACCCGCGTCCTCGTGGCCATCTCCGCAATGGCCACTCACAAAGATTCTATTCTACACAGTCCCCGTATCTGTCGTTTGCATTGCTATCTTCCTGGCGGTGAGGTGCTCATGACCACACAAAGCATAAGTCGTCCATGGCGCCCAGCCATCGATGATATATGGAACCAAGCGGTGGTCATTATATTTTTTGGGATCATGACCACCCTCCTCTCCATTTCCTTGAAAGACGCGAGTCAGATCGCGCGGTTCGGGGGGAGCGATCCCCTCAACCCGCCGAGTATGGGAGTGGGGCCTGTCGCCCCAATCTATACTCCAATCCCCACCATCCCTCCCGAACCCGTTATCACTCCGCTCAAAGTTGAGTGGAGCGAGCCGTTCTATGTCAAGTCCATTGCGGACCTCCCGCCCACACTCCCAGCAGGGAAGGGATTCGTCCGGGATGGTCTCGGACACCCCTACAACCCAAGATCCTCGCCTGAAGCCATGGCTTATCTCCAAAAAATCAAACCGGCACTATTCGTGCCGGACATAAGTCCATATGATGGCCGCCCAAGCCTCGTCCTGTGGGCAGTCACGGCTGGCAAGGCCCAGGATCCTGCGAATCCCAATGTTATACTCGCAGGATTCTCGGTTCACCATTTCAAGAATAACATGAAAGTTGGAGATCGCGTAGAGCTATCCGACTTTCTTTTCCTCTCAACGAATGGGGGGGAATCCTGGTACCAAATCACGCCTTTCACAAGTAGCCCAGGATACCCCCCTGATATATGGGTAACACAGCAAGAAAAAAACATCGTTATAATCCTATACGACTTTCAATATAGCTTATACCGAAAAGCCATTTTACATTTCCCGCAGAGCCTTCCGTAAGAAGGCTCTTTTCTATTGAGCAGTTGGAACTGTACGATCAACAAGGAAAAGTGTCTTAGTACGCGGACTCTCATTTCCGGCATTATCAACGCTCCAAGTTGCCAAAAAACATCGTGGCGTTACACCCTCCAATATACAATCGGATGTTTCATCAAAACCCACACTAATGTCAATACTTCCACCGCAGTCCCTAGATCCTCCTCGTATAACAGTGGGGCCATCATAAATCAGATACTCACATCTAGCTATGCCAGAATTGTTCGCATGATCATCAACATCTCCAATATCAATCACATAACTTCCCGCCTTATACCAATACTGGTCATGCACACTATCGTATCCCGGCGCAGGAAAAAACGCTGTCTCCGATTCAATCGTGGAAGTCGGGCGCACGCTGTCAATGCATGTGTTGGGACGCAAACTTGGCGTATCAACAATCGGAGTGCCGTCTGCTCTCCTATTGCATTTTTGCTGATCTGGCACCGCGGTGCATTGATCATTAGTTAAGCACCCTACAAAACTAAAATCGTATACTGATTTAGTAACGAGCCGGGGAGAACCCAGCCAATTTTGCCAATCCTGCAAAGCCAGCGCCTCGCGCGTGCCAACTCCGGTAGGAGCGACGCATTCGGTAACAAGGCCATCTATGCATGCGCCTGCGACATTCTTTTGCTCAATATTCTGAATAACGCAGTCGGGGCTTGAAATCTTATACCCATATTTATAGTTATGCGCTCCGCTTGTACTGCCTAAAAATCCAAAGAAAGCGCTGTCATCAAGATCCGAGGTAACCGTCAAAACCCCCGCGCTGGAAGTCCAGCTGTTTGTGAATCTAATATCGTTATCGCAATCGTTCGCGCTAGACAACTCATCATCCATCTCAATCGTCGCGTGAGACCCCGAACCGTTTAATCTTGAGTACGAAACGCCTGAATTGTCTGTTACATCACGGCCAATATGAGTGATGACCGCGGTACAAGAACTCCCGGCAATGCTCATGATTGAGTCGGTCAAGGGTTCGTCTTGCTTGGCGCATATGACTGTTCTTGCAAAAACACTCGGGGGAGTAGGCGCGGGAGCATAACATGCGGTATTATTGTCTGTAATACTTTGAACGCGCACATCGTAACCGGTATTCTCGGTAAGTCCGGGGATCAGATACCCGCATGTGGATGTGCCGTCTTCCCTTGTTACGCAAGAAGTGGCGGCTGGGGCAATATGCAACTGGGACCAACTCGCTTCACTGGCTTG
The DNA here is from genome assembly GCA_016203455.1 of Candidatus Wildermuthbacteria bacterium. GTDB lineage: Bacteria > Patescibacteriota > Minisyncoccia > Minisyncoccales > UBA10102 > JACQMR01. Next base: position 67,313 of record JACQMR010000014.1, on the reverse strand, counting down.
TTTCCATTCCACCTTATACTCTGTTACACCTCCGCCGGAAATAGGACTCCATATCGCAAAAATACTTCGGGCATAGGGCTGAACATGTGAATCGGAAAAATCAGGATTCGCGCACGCCGGAAACACGGTGAGCGTTTTCAACTCGCTCTCGCTCGCCGCGTACGAACCGTCTCCCGCAAACACAAGCTTGCAAGATATGTTGCCCTGCCATCTGGTTATATCCGGAGTCCAAGAAATACTGCCATTCCCATCTCCGTCGTCAAGCACGCCGTTTAAGCTTGTAGCGCCCGAGGCCACGGAAACATCCGTTCTTCCATCCCAGCATTTCAGTGCCAATATTTTTTCACTAATACCAACTCCGCCGGGACTCGTTTTCAACGCTCCCAAAACCGCGACACTCCCGCCGTTCGCAATATCAATGGGGTCAATGCGAAAATCGGTGATTTGCGTGAGCATAGTCACAGCTATCTTCGTATCTACTGCTCCAGTCCTATCATTCCAATTGCCGGCGACATCCTGACAAAAAGCAAAAACGGTATATGCTCCCGGCGCCATAAAAGTATAGGCAAGGGATGCTATGCCGGCATTGCCCACGGCAGACATATCTACGCCATCAGTTGTCTGTGCGCCGCTAGAATCTATAATATAAAAAGTGCATGAGCCAAGTCCCGACCCTCCACTATCTGAAACTGCGGCGGTAAGATTAATCGGCACGCCGACATTCGCGCTTGTCTGCACGATTGGCTCAACCCCCGGCCTCGCAATATCATAAATCACCGATGCTTCATTAGAAACAGTATTTAAGTTGTCCGCAACATCAGTAACAGCGTTCGCATTAATTTTCACTGTAATTAACGCGCTCTCTAGCATGCCGGTAACAGCTAGATTATAAATTCTAGAATCGCCTGTTGTAACCGCAACCGAGAGCGGATCTTCATCTGTGCCACCGCCGAGAACCACATCACTAGACACAAAATTAAAGACCGGCTCGCTAAAGGTGGCGGTAAAGTTAATCGGGGAGCCGTTAGTTGGATTGACTTGATCTGTTTTTCTGGCAATAGTTACGGTAGGGGGAGTGGTATCTGCAACAGCTGATACAGAACCGCTAATTGTATACGAACCAGCGGTACTAAACCTATAGGCAACTGCCTTATAGACACCGGCACCAAGACCACTCCGAGAACAAGTGGAAATTTCTCCATCGCTTGATATCCATGATTTACAGGTCGTTGAAGTACTCTCTGCCGCACTCCATGAAGTAGCGGGATCAACATTATTTTCCCAACTTATACTAAAATCAGATCCTGTGGTTGGAACCAATACAAATCTCACATCATACATCCTGCCGTCGTCGGGCACTCTTACAAAATAATACTGCAAAAGGTTGGTAGTTGAACACAGCTCCCTATTTGTGATATCAAGAGGACTTGCCGCAGAAGATGATGTTGCGCCGCATGATATCGGAGCAGACCATGTTGTTGAAAGAGAAGATGAAGTCGCATAGAGTCTCCAGCGACCCTCGTTCTCATCATTAACATATAAATACGCGGTAAATGTTCTTGTAACCGCAGAACCGCTTATCGTAACGGAACATTCAGTGCCGGAGCTACACCACTGTACTAGTCCAGCCGCATCGTTAATTCCAATAGCGCGCTGGTTATGAGCCGAAAGAGGATCGCTAAATCCCAAAGTTCCGTTAACAGTCGCGGTATAGGTTACGCTTGTATTGGCGGCAACAGTGCTACTGCTTGGCGATGCGGAAAATGATGTAAACGCCGTAGGGAGAACAGGGACTACCGGCGGAGCACTCACTGTGATGTTAGTAGTCCCCGTGCCGCTTACGCCTTGCCGCGTAACCATAACCTTGGCAGTGTATGTGCCGTTAGAAGCATAAGAACATTTCTGTCCGGCAACATCAAAAGTATACGAGGCGCCGGACTGACTACCGCTCGTGTATTCAAAACTGCCGTCATCTCTACAATCCAATTGATATGTCATGTTACCCGTAGCAGTCCCCCCCACGCTCGCGGTTATTTCAACATCGTTCAAAGGCGCGGTTCCAGATGAAGGACTCGCAGAAACAGAAACAGTAACCGTTGGCCCGGCGGGAGGTGGAGGAGGAGGCGGCGAAACACTTGTGTTAATAACGACAAATCCGTTGTCTGAAACTGCGGATATATTATTTGCCGCGTCATACGCGTACACTTTCGCATACCAAGTTCCATCAGCTAGAGCGGTGGTATGAGTGTATGAATTAGTGTTCGTAGAAGCTCCTGTTGCGCCGCCGCCGGCAACAGTATCCCAATAAATTAGATAAGACACGGGATCCCCTGCGGGAGCGGTCCAGCTCCATGTAGGCATATTATTGTTAGTTGGGGTTGTTGCGGATGGGGGACCGGGTTTTCCGGGAGGAGTGGTATCAGCCGCTTCAACAACATTAAAGTCAATGCTCATATTCGTTGCGCCGGTATGTTTATTGCCGGCCATGTCCGCACAAGAAATATGCACGCTATTAGATCCAATACCATAGCTTAGCCCTCCCGAATTTCCATTGCATGTGTGAGATGCGGTGCCTTCACCAATTTCGCACTGAAAAGACATGGAATCATAAGGGCTATCGGCGCTGGAATACCTGCAATTTGCCTCCTCGTTGGTCGTAAATATAAATGCGGGTTTTGTAGCGGTAGTAGAATAAGGGGTATCAACATCTCCTCCAATACTCGTAACGCTAAATGAAGGAGCAACGGTATCAAGTATGCCTCTTCCTCTTAAATTCACAACATGGTCTGGAGTACCTGCCACAGCTTCACTCGTAAATGTGAGGGAACCCGAATAACTCGTTGCCACCAAGCGCTCCGGGTCAGGATAAAATACTATATCATAGGTCTTGGAGGAACCGCCACCAAAAAGATCGTAGCGGCCGCAGTCATGCCCCAATCCTGTTGTGCAATAAAACGCTCCTGCGCCGCTCGGCGAAAACTCAAGTTCTCCGCCCAACCACTCGCCCGATCCATCGTTTCTTATGGTATAACTATGAATACTCATATTGCCGAGCACTACATCCCTATAGTCATAACTTGATTCATCTGGAGTGATGGTAAACGCCTGACTAGCCCATGCAATATTTACAGACAATCCAAAAAACATTGCCGCGGCAAAGAAAAACGCAAAAACAACGCGATAACCGTTCGTGTATTTTCTCAATGCTTCTTTCTGTTTAACCATGCAACCTCATATAATCAAGGCATCCTTCCTTACGGCATCCTTCCTTACGGAAGGATTTGCACCTCGGTTGGGCCAACAACCTCCTTGTCTGCAGGTTGTATGACTTCGGCGGCTCTTACAAACACCTGGTCTCCCACTTTTAGGTTAGCAATTGTTACCTGCTGGCGTTCCGGAGTAAAGGTGGCGTCTGCCGGAGGATTTGCTATGTCAAACGGAAATACCAGGCGCACAAAATTTGTGGCTTCCCCAAGCTGAATCTTTATCTCCCTTTTTTCTCTTGCCTGAAGCAAGGTAAACGATTTTGCCGCGGCATCCACGGCGGTTACGCGCCCCGCGATACTGCGAACCTCAACCGGAGGAACGGCGGTCTGGCTCGCCGGCGGCGTTGCTGTCTGCCCAACTTTTTTTGACCCGCCCGCGAAATACAACACCGCCCCCAATAAAACCACCGCCCCGATAACTCCCATGATAATCATCTTTGAAGAACCCGATTTTTCCATGCTAAACATACAAATTGGTTATAAAATTATTATTACATCATTATACACCTGCCAGCCAATCAAGGAAAGATATAAACGCGCGAGTGTATCCCCAAACAGCAGCGCGAAAAGAACGCCCGCTACGAGAAACGGGCCAAAAGGAACTTGCGATCTCCAGCCCTTCTTTTTTTGCAGTATCAGAAAAACACCGGCCACAGCGCCCAAGAAAAAGGCAAAAAATAAAGCGACAAGGATATTCGGCCAGCCCAAAAACAGACCCATGAAAAACGCCAGCTTTACATCGCCAAAGCCCATAGCCCGCCCTTTTGACAAAACATAGATAGAAAGAAAGAAAAAGGACGCTCCCAAAGCGCTTGCCAATGGATTTATAAAAAGGGCGGAATTTCTAATTCCTAATTCAAAATTTCTAATGAAATCCCAGGGTTCAAGCCACCCTTCCACGCTGGTCAGGGCAAACAAAAACTCAAAGATTCTCCAAAGTACTGCCAGGCCAATCGCGGAGAAAATAAGCTTATCGGGAATAATAAAGTGCTTCAAATCATAGACAAAAATCCCAATCAGCAAACTCCCCACAGCCGCCAAATACCCAATCCTTAACCCCGTTAAGGTGTGGATAACTTCACCGGAAGCGGCAAGATACCAAGCAAGCAGGAATACCAGGCCAACGGCCAATTCAACCAAAGGGTACTGAAAAGAAACTGGTTTTTTGCAATGTCCGCATTTCCCGCCCAGCAAAACAAAACTTACAAGGGGAATAAGGTTTTGCCAGGAAAGCTTGTGCCCGCACTTGGGACAATACGATCTGCCTTTTGATATGCTCGTTTCTGCGTCTTTCGGGCCATTTTCTAACCCGTCCGCCAGCGCCATTCTGTACAAAAACGCGTTCAAAAAACTCCCTGCGGCAAGACCAAACAAAAACACCGTTCCTACAATAATATATTCCATTTTTTTAACTATACCACGGCGTGAGCAACAAATAACTATAAACAAATAACGAATAACCAAAACAATTTCAAAATTTCCTTAACCCCGTTAAGGTGTGGATAACTTAACGGGGTTAAGGAAATTAACTAAACCGGGCTTGGAAAATCCAAACCCGGTTTAGAACTCGCGATATAGAAACCGCTCGGCTACAACTTAGTTAAACTAAGTTTCTGCTTTTATACAACTTAGCTCGGCTAAGTTTCACTAAATCCTTAACTCAGTTAAGGCAGACACAACTAATCCGTGCAGTTTGCAAGAGTTGGCAACACATCGGGCACATCGATATCTGCCGCGGTGTCCGCAACATCTTTCTGCTTCACGCCACCAGGCCCCGCGGTAATAATAGTTACCGTATCTGCGGGAGCGTTTGCTTCCAAGATGGCGAAAATACAATAGCTCTGATCGTCAGCGCTGTTATCAATCCATGTGTAAACATCACCGGACGGGTCAGTAGGCACAGTTGCCAAATATGTTCCAATGCCAGTCCCCGTAACATCGGCAATAGGATATTCGTCTGCCGCAGAACCCTCGCAGGCGGCATCCTGATAGCACAATTCCATGGCGGTATTTATCTGCCTCATGTCTGACTGTCTTCTGGCGTCTCTGGCATTTGCTCTCGCGCCTCCCAAAGATACCAGCACGATTCCCGCCAAAATACCGATAATGGCAATAACCACCAATAACTCAATAAGCGTAAAACCTTTTTGCTTGAATTTTATCATGCTTGTATATATGTTTATTCAATCTCTTTATCTGTCATTTTATCAATCGACCTTTTGCATATTTTATCCCGCTAATCCAGCTTCCAAAAAAACTAACGGACAACTAATTACATACTCCTGATTCGAATTTTGCGCCGCTTGTCGCATCGTAAACTATCCTATTTTTCCATTGCGCCATGCCACCTCCAAGCGTGGGAGCTGGCTGTTCAAGAGAAAAACAAATCTGAAAATCAATAAGCGTTGGATTGCCAGCACTTCCATCTTTCTTGCTAACGGAATACTGGCAAGTGCTCGTACTCCCGGATGTACATGGTGTCCCGGGGGTTACCGGATCTTTAAATTTGGAAAATTCAGAAAGAAGACCGGGGCCGGTACAAGCTTCAAGACCTTCATCGGCGGTATCGCAACCAAGAAAATTGCCCTCCTGTCCGCTCGCTTGTTCAGACAAAATAATAGTCATCATCTGTCCCAAATCCGTAATTCTCTTTGCGTCCCGGGCTTTTGCCCTTACGGGACCAAAAGAAACCAACGCAATGGAAGCCAACATTCCAATGACGGCAATAACAACCAACAGCTCAATGAGCGTGAATCCTTTTTTCTTATTCTTATTTTTATGCAATGTTGCAAATATATTCATACGCGTATCTGTTTTGTTTTCGACCGTTCATAATTGTTTTATTATAGCATATCTCTTTTCAAGCGCTACCAGCAAGGGCATTTTCCCGGTCTTGGTCCTCCTGTGGCAGGGTCATAGTCCAGTTTTCTGGTGCCCTTTTCAGAACCGGCAAACCATCCGCCCGATTCCAGGGGAGTATACGCGCAAAAATTCTGCGATCCGCAGTTGGTAAGCAGAGTATTCACATTATTGAGCCACTGGTAGGGAACTCCCTGCGGATCTTGCGGCACCGGGTCTAAATACTGCCCGTCCCCAATGCCGGTACACCCCGTGTTTGTGCAGGGAATCTTTGGCGGCACCGTGGCGGCATTGTATTGGGTGTATTTCTCGGCATCAGAATACGCAAGCTCCAAGGCGAGCGCGATCTGGTGCAGGTCTGACTGCCTTCTGGCGTCTCTCGCTTTCGCGCGCGCAGACCCCAAAGAAACCAGAATGGTGGAAGACAAGATTCCTATAATAGTAATAACAACCAGCAATTCAATTAATGTAAACCCTTTCTTCATGTTCTTTTATTATATCTACACGCTATATCCGCGCAATACGAGCTCATCACGCCGCGCTCATCTGGTACAAAGGCAGAAGCACCGAAGCCATAAGACCCCCGATAATCACTCCCAAAATCACTATAAACAACGGCTCTAAAATGCTCAAAAAAGCGTCCACCTGCCGCTCAACTTCTTTTTGGTAAAACCCCACGATATTAGCCAAAGTTTTGTCCATGGTGCCGGACTTCTCTCCCACAAACACCATTTGCGTAAACACGGGCGGAAATTCAAGAGGATGCTGTTGAAGCACCGCGCTGATACTGTTTCCTTTCTGCACCTCAACCTTTGCTTCCTGAATAATATCTTGATACACATCGTTCCCCACAATCTGCGAAGTAATATCCAGGGACTGGACAATGGGCAAGCCGCCCGCTATAAGGGTGGCGAGATTTTCCGCAAACCTGGAAAGATACACCATGCGCAAAAACGGGGCAAGCAAGGGAACGCGCAGGGAAAATTCGCTAAAAAATCTCCGCCCCTCTTTGGTCTTTCTCCATTGCAAGATCCCAAACATACTCCCCCCGATTGCAAGGAATATAAGCCACCAAAATCCCCTTGTAAACGCGGCAAGGCCCATAACCGCTTTGGTAACGGCGGGAAGCTCCTGGCCGGTTTCTTCAAGCACGCGCGTAAGATTGGGAATAACAAAAAACATCATCAAAAACAGCACCGCGAAAGACAGAAACAAAACGAACGCGGGATAAATCATGGCGCTCTTGATTTTGCTTGAAAGCTGGTACTCCCGCTCCATGTGCTCTGCCAGATAATTCAACACATCGGACAATGTTCCGGACGCCTCTCCGGATTTCACCATATTCACATAAAAAGAGGAGAAGGCATCGGGATGATTTGCCAGGGCGTCAGAAAAAGGCGTGCCGCCCTCAATGGCGGAGGAAATTTGAAAGATCTTTTCTTTAAACATGGGGCTCCTGGTTTGAGAACCCAAAATCTCCAGCGCTTCCACCAAAGACACGCGCGACTGAAACATCACGGACAGCTGGCGGGAAAACATCATTAACTCCCTGGCGCCAACTCGGTCAAACAGTTTTATGCGCCTGGCGTATATGGGCCGCTCTCCGGCGGCTTCCAAAATGGTCACAAACAGCCCGTTTGTCCCCAGCACGCGCAAAGCCGCCTCTTGTGAAGAGGCCTCCACCGTGCCTGCTTGCGTCTGCCCCTTTTTGTCCCGTCCCTGATAATTAAACTTCACACTAGTTTTTAGTTTGTAGTTTTTAGTTTTTAGAAACTGCTAATTTCTGGCAAGGGCGCGCAACTCCACGGGATTCAAGGAATAGGCAAGGGCATTCTCCAATGTGGCTTGCCTTGCTTTCACGAGATTCGCGAGAGAGCGGTTCAAAGAGATCATGCCCATCTCCGCGGATGTTTCAATCACCAAAGGCAGTTCATGAATCTTGTTCTCCCTGATAAGATTGGCAACCGCCGGATTTGAAATCATCACCTCCACGGCGGGAACCAGCCCGCCCTTAATGCTGGGAACCAGCCGCTGGGAAACCACGCCAAGCAAGGATCCGGAAAGCTGGGCACGCACCTGGGCTTGCTGTTCCGGGGCGAAAGAATCCACGATTCTGTGCACGGTCTGGGAAGCCGAATTGGTATGCAAAGTGGCAAACACCAGATGCCCCGTTTCAGCCGCCGTAATGGCGGTGGCTATGGTTTCCGCGTCCCGCATTTCCCCCACCATAATCACATCGGGGTCCTGACGAAAAGTGGCGCGCAAAGCGGAAGAAAAACTTGCGGTATCTTGGTGCACCTCGCGCTGATCAATCACCGCCTTGTCGTCTTTAAAAATATACTCAATGGGGTCTTCAATTGTAATAATATGATCCGCCCTTGTGTGATTGATCTCGTCAATCAACGCCGCCAGCGTCGTGGATTTCCCGTGGCTGGAAGGCCCGGTAATAACCACGAATCCCTGATTCGCCTGGGTGAATTTATGAAGCACCGGAGGAAGATTCAGCCCCTCCACCGTCTTAATCTCCGTTGGAACCAGGCGCAAAGCCGCGCTCAAAGACCCCGACTGGTAAAACAAGTTAACCCTGAATCTTGCCTCTCCCTTAAAACTGTACGAAAAATCCACCTCTTTTTCATTATCCAGGCGCGCGCGCTGTTCTTGGGAAAGCAGGGGAGAGAGGAGATCAACCACGGTTTCCTCGTTCACGACCTTCTTTTTTATCAGCGGGACCAGTTTCCCCTCAATGCGCAAAACAGGAGGATGCCCAACGGAAACATGGAGGTCAGACGCCTTCTCTTGCATGGTAAGCTCCAGCAATTCTTCTATAGAGTTTTCAACAGACATGGTTTTGGTTATTTACTGCTCCTTTTTCCGGCAAGCATTTTTCTCACGCCTTCAACAACCTGACTCGGCGTGTTATGCGCCTTTACCAAATACGCGTTTGCTCCCATATCATATCCTTTTTTAATCTCCTCGTCTTGCCCAAGGTTGGAAAGAATCATAATCTTTACCTTGTCCAGTTTTTTTTGCTTCCGCAAAGCGGACAATACGCCCCAGCCGTCTAAATGGGGCAAAACCAAATCCAGCACAATCGCGTCCGGATCGCTTTTCATAATCGCGCCCACCGCTTTTTCCCCGTTGTCTGAATTCTCCACCTCAAAACCCGCGTTGCGAAATTTTGTGCCGTAAATATCTATCAACAAAGGATCGTCTTCCACCAAAAATATCTTCATAGTGTTATTCTTCGGTTACGCGAATCACTTCCGCCATGCTTGTCATGCCGTCTAAAACCTTGAGAATGCCGTCCTGGCGCATTGTCATCATGCCTTGCCGGACCGCCTCCTTTTCTATCTCCGCCTCCGACGGAGCTCCGATAACAATTCCCGCGAGTTCATCTGTCATCTCCAAAACTTCAAATATGCCAATACGCCCCGTGTATCCTATGCTGGAACATTCTCTGCATCCTTTTGGTTCAAAAATCGCAAGATCCTTGCCTCCGGTTGCCGCGTATTCCAATTCGGGACCCGATCTCTTTTGAGGCATGCGCTGAAGTTCTTGCAGAATAAGTTCCTTAATGCCTTTTTGCGGTTCAACTTTCTCTTTGCAGTTATCGCATAATCTGCGCACAAGACGCTGGGAAAGCGCCGCGCTTATGGTGGGGGCAATCAGGTATTTATCCACTCCCATATCAAGCAATCTCGGGATCGCCCCGATCGCGTTATTCGTGTGCAATGTGGAAAGCACCACATGGCCGGTAAGCGCGGCATGCACCACCAGGGTCGCGGTTTCTTTATCTCGCACCTCTCCAACCATGATAATATCGGGGTCCTGACGCAAGATCTGGCGCAAACCCTGGGCAAAATCATACCCAATCTCCGGTTTCATCTGCGACTGATTCACGCCATCCATTAAATACTCCACCGGATCTTCCAAACTTACCACATTTAACGAATCGCGGCGCACGCTCTGCAACATGGCATACAGCGTTGTGCTTTTACCGGAACCCGTTGGACCAGTAACCAGCACAAGCCCAAAGGGCTTGCCCGCCGCCCGCTCAACCTTTTGCAAAGAATCGCCCCGAAGACCTAAATCCTGCAAACTTTTCATGCCTATATCGGGGTCCAGCACGCGGATCGCCACCTTTTCTCCAAGCGCGGTAGGAAAGGTAGACACGCGAAAATCAACCCCGCGCTCGTCAATAACCATGGAAAACCGTCCGTCCTGGGGAATCCGCGTTTCATCTATTTTTAACTGCGAAAGTATCTTGATTCTCGCCACCACCGCGTTATGCACGCTCTTTGGCAAAAACAGGGAAGAAAACAATTCTCCCAAAAATCTGAACCGCACCCTGCTTTGCTCTTTGCCCGGCTCTATATGAATGTCTGACGCCTTGCCTTCCACGGCGTTCCTCAAAACCACGGCGACCATCTTGGTTACGGGCGCCTCCTCAACCAGCCGCTGAAACTTTGCTTCCGATTTTTTGCCCGCTTCCTGCTTTTCATCCAGCGCTTCCTGTAAATCCTTCAACGCTCCGGACGATTCTTCTTTTTGATTGCGATACGAACGCAGTATGGCCTCAAATACCGAAGGAGTCACAAGCACCTCTTTCCACGAAAACGCTCCTCTTCGCGAAAGAAACTTCAGGGCTTCTTGCGCCAAAGAATCCTCGGGATGGATCATGCCCACCTCCACGACACCCCCCTTTTGCGCCACCGGAATCATACTGTAATGCTGGGCTGAATCTTCCGGAATGAGTTCTAAAACCTTAAGAGGAATATCTTTGGCGTTAGGATAGCGGAGAGGAATGCCCAAAACCTCCGACTTCACGGAAAACAGCATTTCTTCGTCTATCGCTTTCTTGGCAAGCAAAAGATCGTCAACCGGCACCTGGTTCTTTTTTGCCTCCGCCTCAATGAGCAAAGCCGTTGCGCGGTCTATGATATTTCTTTGAATAAGAATCTTTACGATGTCCATGGTTACTTTACAAAAGGATTCTCCCTTCCCACCGATTCTGGAATCCTCACCGCTTCCCGGGGACTTCTCAAAATATCAAAAATGGGGTTCTCAAAAAGACGGGTATCAATATCAATGGTTCTCATGGGAATACCGGCGGCCCCTCCGGACGCCGGCGCCGCCGGAGTTTTCTTAAAAAATCCCAGCCATAAAACAACCGCGGTTATAAACATTACAGCTACCAAAGCCGCGATAAGATACCGCTGTATTTTTTTTTGTTCAAGAATTGTACGCGCCATGAAAATAGCCAAAAAAAGTTAGTAAGAATACGCCGTAAGGCCAACGCTCAAGGAAAATGTCGTTCCCGCCTGATCTCCTCCAAAAGCAACCGACTGAATGCTCGCAACGCGGGAAGCGGTTTTTATATTCAAAAGAAACTGCTTTATCGCCCCGTAAGAACCGGTAAGATTCATGGTTGCGGGAATCAAGCGCAACTGCGCGGATCCCGCCTCGCTCCCAGGTTGGGGAGAGATGGATAACCCTCTAAGAACAAGGCCGGAAAATGACGCTTCTTTCTGCAAAGAATCGTACAAAGCGGGCAGTTGGGAATCCGCGGGTACGGCGGCGTCAACTTTTGCTATCTTGTCCGCGTACGCCGCCAGGCCTTCTTTCACCTCGCGAAGACGCGCGAAATATTCTTCTCTGCTTTGCAGTTCTTTCCGTTTACTCTGGGATTGCTCCGCAACCACCGAGTATTCCTGAAACTTTGGCCAGGTTAAAAAGATGCCTACTCCCAGGGCGGAACATAATAAAATCACCGTGAAAAAAGTCCGGTTCATGGAGTTTCTCGCTCTAATGTATCCTGAAAAAAATCCGCCGGAAATTCCAGTTCAACCTGAAAAGAAACGCCCGAACTTTCCCCTCCCTGAAAATCCGTAAGGGATACGCTCCTCGTTTCCGGTCTGGCCTTAAAAACCGCGAGCTGTTCCTCCAAAGACACATACGAATCGGCCGTTCCGCGCAACTGAACCCTGGAACTTTCAGATCCCATGGACACCGAGCTAAACACCACGGCGGGATGAACGGCGTTTTCCAAGAACGCGAAAGCGGGAGCAAAGTCCTTGCGGCTGGAAATAACGCCCGTAAAATCATCCAGTTTTTTCTTAAGCCCCCCCACGGAATCTTCCAGCGCGATTTCTTCTTGGGTTTTCCCCGCTCCCAAAGCCGCGGTTAACCGCTCAACATCGCCCTGCCCTCTCGCTTCAAGAAAAAAGAATAGCCAGAACCCGCCCAATGCGGCCGCGAATCCCGCTATGGAAACGAAAAAAAGAACGCTTGAAACGAGAGAATGTTTCTGGGGTATTTTTGGAATAATCTCCATGAAAAATCAGTTTTTAGTATGTAGTTTACTTGTCCTGACCAGCGTGGAAGGATAGCTTTTAGAAAACCTGGTACAAAATTCCTAATCAATTTTCAATGCTCTAATTTTCAAACGGGAAATAAGAGGCGAGAGTTTGGTTATTCGTTATGTGTTATCGGTTATTCGTTACTCCAGTCCTCTTAACGCCGCGCCCGCCGAGACCGCCCATGCCGGCCCCATGCTTTTTATTCTACTCTCTAACGCGGGAAGATAAAAGATCTCGCGAAAAGGATCGGCGATTTGCGTTTCTATGCCCAGAGCATCTTTTAGATACGGGGCCAATCCGGGAAGCAAGGCGGATCCTCCGGCAAGCAAAATTTTCCCTATTTTTTTTTGATGCTCTCCGTTTACTTCCGCTCTGTTTACAACGGGGCCTTCAGACCGGAACCCCTCCTCAACGCGCCTTATGTCTGCTACAACCTCATCCAGCAATGGCGCCAGAATTTGAAAAATCTGGGGGTCGGCAAGCCCTTTGAGATTCTTTTGTTCTTCGGCGCGCTTTCTATCTATGGAAAACGACTGGGAGACGCGCTCCGCGAAACTGCCTCCACCCAAATCCACGCTCCGGGAATTTCTCAATATGCCGTCTGTCACCACATTGATTGTTGTTGTTTGGACGCCCATATCAAGCAAAATTACTGAACCTTTCGCTTCGCGCGCGCAAGAGCGAATAACGCAAAACACCTCCGCTTCCAGGGTAAGAAGCCGAAGTTTCGCGAGTTCGGCGATTTCTCTGTATTGATTGATGACTTCATTTGGCACCGCGACCAGCAAAATCTTGGCGGGATCATTTTTTCTCACGCCTTTGCGATTGTTGATAATCTGCCAGTCAAAAGTTACTTCGGAAAAAGGAATCGGCACGAACTTTCGGGCTTCATATTGCACCGCCTGCGGAATTTCTTCATCTGCCATGGGAGGAAGCTCAAAATGCGCGAAAAAACTGGAAAAATCCGGTATGGAAAATACAGCGCGGCGCGTTTGCATCTTTGCCTCCTCAATGATCCCCTGCAAAGCCCTGGCCAAATCCTTGCTGGAAAGCGACAGAGAATTCTTCTCGGCCGTGCGAAACGGCCTGTCATACAAAGACCCCGCCTGCATTTCCCCGTAATTTTTTACGCTCAACCGTTTCCCCCAACGGGAAAGCTCCATCACCTTAAGCGCGGAAGTGCCAATATCAATCCCAAGGCAAGAAGAGGGCAAAACTCTAAAAGAACCCGGTGTCATTGTAATATCATATAGAGAAACTTCACATACGGAGAGATTTCATTTATCATAGAACACATGGAAAGAAAACCAAAGTATTTTCGCTCGCTGTTTGACTCTTGGCTTTTTCCAAAGATATACGACGCGTGGGTTTTCTGCGCCTCGTTTGGAAATCCGAGAAAATTGCGCGGCAACATAATAGAATGGATACCAAAAAATGCCCGTGCGCTGGTTGACCTTGCCACAGGTACCGGAGAAAACGCGTTTGCCATGCGCGACACTTTTCCCGAAGCCGTTATACACGCCTCGGACCTTTCTGAACGAATGCTCTCCGTGGCAAAAACAAAAGCAAGAACACTCAACGCGCGTATTGAGTTTTCTTTGCAAGACGCAACCCGCGCAACCTATCCCTCCGCATTTGCCGACTTTGCGGCAATATCTTTTGCCATACACGACCTGCCCCACGCGCAAAGAATACAAGTGATGAAAGAAGCATACCGGATTCTAAAGCCGGGCGGGAGATTCGCCATATATGAATACCACATGCCAAAAAACCCTATCTTTCGCGTTCCTCTTTTCATTCAATTTTTTCTTGTGGAGAACAAAGACGCCTACGGCATTTTTGCAGAGGACCTGCAAAACGAACTCGCAGAAATCGGGTTTAAAAACATCTCAAAGAAAACCTACTATAAAGGACTGGCGCAAATTGTGGCGGGAGATAAATAAGATCGGCGAAGCCCGCTTTCAGCAGGGCGTAGCTTTCAGCATGGCGAAGCCCGCCTTCGCGTATCTACTGCGGACTGCGTCACGCTCGCCATGGCATAGCCATTTGGCGTAGCCAGGCCGAAGCCCGACGAAGCTTTGCTTCGGCGGGCGAAGCCCGCCTTCGCGACGATCTACTGGCGGACTGCGTCCGCCGTAGCTCGCCGCTTCGGCGAGCAAAGGCGGAGGGGGTGAGATTCGAACTCACGAGGAACTTGCGCCCCTAACAGTTTTCAAGACTGTCCCTTTCAACCACTCAGGCACCCCTCCCTTCATTAACTATTCTTTTTCCCACGGATACGCAACCTCAACCGTTTCCACCTGATCCGGATTCACCCGCAACGCGCCGTATAAATACTCTCTCACGGCCGCGTAGTCAAACGGCTTGCATGAAAATATATCCAGAAAAATTTCTTGCGTTGCCACAAAAGTATGCAAAGAAACATGGGAAAAATCCACAATGGCAAATCCGGTAACTCCCTCATGCCCCCGGTCGTAATCCCGCACCAAATTGGGCCCGGAAAGAATTTTCATGCCGATGAGTTTTGGAACTTCCAAAAGAATCTTTAACGCGAACTCCTCGCTGTTTAACAGCTCTTTTGCCACCCCAAAAGCGTCAAAGATAATGTGGTAGGTTTTGGTGTAGTTTGCTCTCATAGCTTCCCTTGTACAGACATTTTACCCAAAACGCAAGACACACCGCGCTAAAAGCTCACACATTTTTTACCGTACCGCTCTAAAATTTCTTATAAAGCGAATGATCTCCTATCGCGTAAAATCGCACTTCTTTCTCTCCAAAAAATGCAAAGACAATGCGGAACTGATAATCAACAGAAAATGCCCAAAAATTATCCAAACGCCCGCGCAGTTTATGGGTTTTGAGTTGGGGATGAAAAGGATCTTTGCGAAAAACTCTTTCTTTTGCTTCGGCTCTTTTCTTAACGAGAGGGGAGAGTCGCTGGTATCTTCGCTTAAACTCCGGCGAGTAAAGAATTTCCATTCAAAGAACAGATTCAACGAAGCTCCTTTAATGAACGCAATACTTTGCCCTTGCCTGTTTTAAATTCAACCTCGCTTTTTTGAATCTGGGAAAGTACATTTTCTTCCTCGATTCTCTCGCGGATCACCTCGCGTAAAAATTCGCTTTTCGTGGCATAATTCCCTTTCTTTGCTAACCGTTCCACAATTTTATTGAGTTCGCGCGGAAGAGAAATATTAACAATAGAACGCATAAGGAATGTAGTTATTTGTATTACAATCATATACTCTCACGCTTCTTCGCGCCCGTCAAGAACTACGGGCGGACACCACAAATGGCATTCTGTTCCCTTCGGGGTTCTTACATTTTATCACTTTTCAGAACAGATTAGGCAAAGTAAGTTCTAGAAAGGCCGGGAGCACAATATGATATTATGATATAATGAAAATATGCTAAACCAATCACACAGACCTCTGTCAAAATTCGCGGTTTTCAGCTTCATATTGGGAATAATCGCGCTCATGCCGATTATAGCGACACTACCCAGCGGCTGAAAACTACTGCCTATTGCTTTTGAGTAATAAAATGCAGATAGTTTTTGGCGCGGGGCTTAAGTTCCTCAAAATATAAAACCCGAAAACCGTGGTTTTCCAGCAACTTCTCCAATTCTTCTTTCCGATAAAAACTAAACCATCGCGGCATATTCACACCCGCACTCTCTCTGTACTCTTCTGTATCTCCTTCTATCATGCCCAATCCGAAAATCCCCCCATCCTTTAACACCCTGCGTATTTCATTCAAGGCACGAGATATGTCTGCCTTTGAAACATGAAGAAGCGATGTGTACGCCCATGCACCATTAAACGAATTATCCTCAAACGGCATGGAGATGAAATCTCCAACCACCGACTGCAGTCCTTTTTCTTTACAAAGATTAACCATCGCTTCGGAGGCATCGAGACATATCACTTCAAGTCCTCTCTCTTGGAGCAGAAGACCGTCTCTTCCTGGCCCGCTTCCAACATCCAGTACCTTGCCTTTTACAAGCGCCGCGAATTTGTCAAAAAATGTTCTAGGAAATTTTTGCCAAAAGTCGATGGTCTCGTCATCGTACTCTTTTGCCATTTGATTGTAAGTTTGTATTGTTTTTTCGTCCATAGCTCAACCTTTTCCAGAATTCTTACACTATATTGGTTTCTTGCTTGGAAATACAGGTTAAAAGAAAAACATATGCTCCTTATCCGCAACTAAGGCAAATCAATTTCTAAGAGAGAAGAGCTTGCGCTCTTATTATACATAATTACACTCTTATAATACAATGCAAGCTCAAAGCGCAAAACTACATCGGATTTAGTTTTTCCACTGGCTGGGCCCCGCCTGCGTTGAAACTTCTGCGGGCAGGCGAGGCGAGCGGGTGGGGTTGGGTGGCGCGTAAACTTAGTTTTACTAAGTTTACGCTCCATTTTTTGCATATTGTTCGTTGAGTTTTTGACAACCAAAACCAATTTGCGCGTCAAGGTATGGCGTTACGCTGGAACATCCATACTTATTTTTCAGTTTTTGACATTGTACTCTAAAAGCAAATATGAATTTTCCAATGGCTTTGCTTGAACAAGTTCAAGCGATTTTATTTTGAAAAGTTCATCTTCGGAATGTAATGATTCGCCATCCATTAAAGTAGAGGTATCTTTACCGCCAACCATAGCGGGAGCAACCACAAGCAACAACCTATCAATCAACCCCTCGCGAACCCACGAGGCGTTCATTGTGCCACCAGTTTGGATTGTAATGCGGTCAACGCCGTACTCCTGTTTCAGTTTTTTAAGCGTATCCGCTAAATCAATTTTTCCCTCGTATTTAAGTATTTCAATGTTAGGGAATTCTTTTTTAAGTTCAAAAGCCGGATGATCAGGATTCGTTGTAACGACATAAAGTGTCTTACTTTTCTTTGCTAAGTAAGTCGTGCCCTTTTTATTCAAATGGGGCTTATTATCAATAACAATGAAACTCACGGGAGTTTTCTGCGGCTCATCCGTTTTTTCATTCATCCCAATCTTTTCAAAAACTCTCCCAGAATTGAGAGAATATAAATCGGTCTGCTGTTCAAGATCGTAGTACTGCTTATTGCCCTCTTTAACTCCATTAATAAGTTTGTAATCCTTATCAATATCCATAATATCGGTATCTCCGGTAGAAATTTTCCCGTCTACCGAAACCAACAGAAACAATGTTGTGTATGGTCTTTTCATAAATTTATTTCAAGGCGCGCGTAAACTTATTTTAACTAAGTTTACCAAGTAACCCAAACATTTAAGGGGGATAAAAAGCGAAGCCCGCTTTCAGCAGGGCATAGTTTTCAGCGTGGCGAAGGCAGTGGCGATGCCCGGAACTTTGAACCAATAGGACGGCCCTACCAGACATTCTGGCGAGATACCAAGATGCTTTTTGATTGTCTTTGATTTTGCCATAGTTATTTCACTAAAGAATAATCACCATTGATTATCACTGGCTTTACTGCCTCAATCTCAGACTTGTAATAAGGAATTTCAGGGATTGGATTGTATAAAAATACTTTTTGATCTAGAACATGGGCGAATCCTATTTCCATGAGAGTGTTTCCGCCAATATAGTTTTTGACTCCATATTTATCAAAATTCATAACCAAGACTGCATCGGCACCCTGCATGAGACGCCAAAATTCTCGGATAGCGTCTAAGTTATTTTTCTGATCTATTTTTATTTTCTCTTTCTCTTCGTCAGTCTTGCCAACGAAAGGAGAGGCAAGATTCGTCACAAACGCATCATGCCCACGCTTAATAAGCTCGTCACGAGCTTCAAGCATTTTCTCTGTATATTGCATGCTTCCAATTATGCCTATTTTCATATAGTTCGGATTCCTTCAAGATTCTTACATTTTATCACTTTTCAG
Source organism: Candidatus Wildermuthbacteria bacterium (assembly GCA_016203455.1). GTDB lineage: Bacteria > Patescibacteriota > Minisyncoccia > Minisyncoccales > UBA10102 > JACQMR01. Next base: position 48,942 of record JACQMR010000014.1, on the reverse strand, counting down.
ATTAAATGCCTGCTTAAGAACGCTCGGCCAGATCCTGATTTTAGATACTTCTCAAATTCAAAAGCTTTATATTTGTCGCTGAAAACTATATGAGTAACGAGTTCTATGGGGCGTAGATTCTCCGTTGCTGGTACATATCCATTATTATGACGCTCCAATCTTTCTTCAAGATTTTCAGTACAACCGGTGTAGGGTTTTCCATCGGCACATTTCAGAATATAGACGGTGTACATAATTTTTACGAATCTCTCCTTCGCGACGATCTACTGGCGGACTGCGTCCGCTCGCCATGGCATAGCCATTTGGCGTAGCCAGGCCGTAGCTCGTCGCTTCGGCGTGGCGAAGCCCGCCTTCGCAAAGTTCGGGGCTTCTAGCGGACTGCGTCCGCTCGCCATGGCATAGCCATTTGGCGTAGCCAGGCCGAAGCCCGCCTTCGCGACGATCTACTGGCGGACTGCGTCCGCCGTAGCTCGCCGCTTCGGCGAGCGAAGGCGGAGAGGGTGGGATTCGAACCCACGAGGGGATTTCTCCCCTAACACATTAGCAGCGTGCCGCTTTCGGCCTCTCAGCCACCTCTCCATTACTATAATGCTCTTGTGCAACAAGAGCGGATAAAAATTGTGCTGATAGGCCGCCCGGGAATCTTTTGATTCCCGTTGAACGGGGCGCTCGCTTCCGTTCAACCCTCTCAGCCACCTCTCCTTGAACATATGTATATCTCATTTCTCGTATATTTTCAAATGTGGAACTCCCTGCGGATATATGATATAACCGACTCATGTCCCCATAGCCCAACGGACAGGACGCAAGCTTGCGGAGCTTGAGATCGAGGTTCGATTCCTCGTGGGGACACCAACACAATGAACCTTTCATCTCCTCTATCTGAAGTACCCCGCGTGGGGCCGGTGTATCAAAAACGGCTGAAAGGCATGGGAATTTTAACGGCGCGAGATCTCTTGTTTCATTTTCCCAAAACATACCGGGACCTGTCCGTCATTACCCCCGTTTCAAAGATTACGGAGGGCAAGGAATTCTGCCTTTCCGGCACGATCGCAAATGTTCAAGAAAAAAGAACATTCATAAAGCAGGTGTCCGTGGTTGAAGGGATATTTTCTGACGCGACCGGAAGCGCGCGCGTCGTATGGCTCAATCAGCCGTATCTGGCGCAAACATTCGGGGCCGGCGAAAAAATATTGCTTTGCGGCAAAGTGCTCCGGGACAAAACCGGAATTTTTGTGTCTAACCCCGCGCATGAAAAAGAAGGCCCCAGCCCCATTCATATAGGGCGTATCGCTCCCGTGTACGCGGAGACAAAGGGAGTGTCTTCAAAATGGCTCCGATTTATCATCCACTCAATTCTTAACGCGATTGGAAATGCTCTGGAGGACGCTCTGCCTCAATCCGTTCAAAAAGAATGCAATCTCTTGCCGTTTGCCGCCGCTCTGCGGCAAGTCCATTTTCCCGACTCTCAAAAACAGGCGGATCTCGCGAGAGAACGCTTTTCATTTGAAGAACTTTTTTATATTTCATTATTCATACTCACGGAACGAAAAAAACTCGCGGAGATCAAAGCGCCGTCCATCCCATTGTCCGTAGACATGATGAAGCGATTTATCGCGAAACTCCCGTTTACCCTTACGGACGGCCAAAAAAAAGCCGCGTGGCTCATTCTTAAAGACATGGAAAAACCCAGGCCCATGAACCGGATATTGCAGGGCGATGTGGGATCAGGCAAAACCGTCGTGGCGGCCATGGCCGCTCTCGCGTGCGTGAAAGCCGGCTTTCAGGCCGCGTTCCTCGCGCCCACTGAAATTTTGGCGCGCCAGCATTTCAAAACCATTGGCTCCTCTCTTGCTCCTTTCAAGGCGACCATTGGCCTGCTCACCGGATCTTCCGACCTGTTCATATCTCCCAAACTCCCAAACGATTCCATTGAAATCTCGCGCGCCAAACTCCTCCAAAAAGCAAAAGAAGGGGCCATAGACATCCTCATTGGCACGCACGCCCTCATACAAGACAAAGTGCGATTTTCCAACCTTGCCCTTGTGGTGGTAGATGAACAGCACCGCTTTGGAGTTAGGCAAAGAGCCCACCTGCAAACTACCCCTCGACAAAGCTCGGGGCAAGCAAACTACCCCTCGACAAAGCTCGGGGCAAGCAAACTACCCCTCGACAAAGCTCGGGGCAAGCAAACTATCTTAACTCCTCATTTTCTTTCCATGACCGCGACCCCCATACCCAGAACTCTCGCCATGACGCTGTACGGGGATTTAGACCCCACGGTTATAGACGAACTCCCAATAGGAAGAAAACCCATAGAAACCAAAGTCATAGCTCCCAAAGACCGCGGCGCCGCTTATGTATTCATGAAAAAAGAAGTTGAAAAAGGACGACAGGTTTTTGTAATCTGCCCAAGGATAGAACCCTCCACAAATAACACGCAACCAGTAACAGAAATAAAAACAGTGAAAGAAGAATACGAGAAACTCGCGAAAGAAGTGTTTCCGGAACTGCGCGTCGCCATGCTTCACGGAAAAATGCCCGCGAGAGAGAAAGAAGAAGTTATGAAAAAATTCAAGCGCGGAAAAACAGACATACTGGTTTCAACCTCGGTGGTTGAAGTGGGCGTGGATATCCCCAACGCGAGCGTCATGATGATAGAGGGCGCTGACCGTTTTGGGCTGGCTCAACTCCACCAGTTTAGGGGAAGGGTGGGGAGATCAGACCATCAGTCATACTGCTTTTTGTTTACAGAGTCCAGATCCGCCCAAACCCAAGCGCGCCTGCGCGCCCTTGTTGAGTCAAACAGCGGATTTCTCCTTGCGGAAAAAGACCTGCAATTAAGGGGGCCGGGGGACTTTGCCGGAACCAAACAGTGGGGGATTCCCGATTTTGCCATGGCAAATCTCACCAATCTTAAGCTTGTGGCAAAAGCAAGGGAAGCGGCAAAATCAGTTCTGGACAGCGATATTTCTTTGGCGCGCCATCCCTTGCTCAAAGAAATCACGCAACATTACAGAGAACGGCTCCACATGGAATAAATGACTGCCGAAAGCAGAAAAATTCCAAGCACCAAATTACAAACAAATTCCAATGACCTAATGTTTAAAAAATTAAGACATTAACTCATTCATTGGAAATTAAAAATTGAAAAATTAGAAATTCGGTTTCTGGGTTACCTCCTCGTTTTTGGCGTAACCCAAAAACCGAGATACCTGCCCAGCATCCAGCGGGTCTGCGCCTCCAAAGCGGGAAGGGCCATAAAAAAGATCATCACGAAAGGGAGTATGAACCACTGCGCCCCGAACCATATAACCCTTAATTTCCCGAACGAAGGTTTTCTCGGCGGAAGCAAAGATATGCTCAATGCCGCCACCATAACAACGCCAATCATGGAAATCGTAAGAATATCGCTGGTAAAGCGTGGAAGATTGTATGACAAAAGCGTTCTGGAGAATTCCTCGCCTCCCAGAATAGAGGGCAAATGCCCCAACATAAACAGCAATATGGAAGATGTTGCCCACGACCAGTGCGACTCCAGAAGCTCAAAACCCAAAGAGAACTTGCGCGAGCGCGATATGCTTTTGTCTTTTACAAATCCAAAAAACGCGTACGCGATCTCCCCGCATCCGTATGCCCATCGCCTATGCTGGCGGTAAATGTTTTTCATGGTTCCAAATAATCGCGGCGCGACATTCGCGTCCATGGAAACGGGGTAATGCAAAGATTCCACGCGATAATCTCCGTGATATTTAAAAAAACACTGCCAAAAAATACGGGAATCGTCGCTCACCACATTGACCGCCTTAAAACCGACATCCACCAGCGCGGAAAACGACATCGCGTGCGAGGAAAAGGTAATAAGTTTCTCGGGCCTTTGCTGATTCATGGTATGCCAGAATGTGGAAGAAAACGCGAACACGCGGGAGATTGGGGGCGCCTGCCAGATATTGTTAATATACAAAGGAATGGGCTGAAAACTCGTTCTCGTTGGATGTTTGGCGGCAATATAGTGCCAGGAAAGACATGAAAAATACTGGGGAAATACCACGGTATCCGCGTCCAAAGATGAAACAATAACCCGGTTATACGGGATTTTCAGAGCGTCTATGATTTCTGTTTTTGCCGCGCGCGCCGCGAATGACTCGTTTGAGCCCTTGCCCGTGATCTCTCCCAAAATATCTTGCGGATGCTCGGTTACAAGAAAATGAAAAAAAGAAGAGCCAAACTCGCGCAAAAGAACGGCGGCCTTGTCTCTCGCCTCCTGACCTTCTCTCTGCTCAATGCCCAACACGACAATAATTCTGTCTTTTGGGTACCGCGTCCGGGCAAGCGCGGAAAAACTCGCCCGCAAAACCTCAAGGGGTTCCTTGTACGAAGGCATAATCACCAAATGATACACATCCTTCCAGGATGTAATGCCCAAAGGACTCACGGACGCGTTCAAACGGGAAAGCTCCCGCAACCAATCTTTCTTTTCATGCCGGCGCATTTTTCTATACCCCGCGGCAAGATAGAAAAGAAAATACAACATTCTCAATACCCAATACACCACAAAGGCCATCATAAAAAACGCCGTCCACGAAGGGAACAGCCACGAAAATATCACGGAACCCAATAGGGTGCCCCAAGACAACAGGCCCGGCAATATTTCAAAAAACCGAAACAATCTCCGGTCGCCCGGGTCCGCGAGATCGGCGGCCTTGCCGATATGGAGATAAGACGCGGGTAGGGTGTTCATGTAAAAAAGGGGATCAAGGGGATTGTTTGACCCGGGGTTTTCAGATGCCTGCCGGCATAACTTCAAACCCTTCAAATCCCCACGCAAGCAACGCAGGTTGCTTGCTTTGGTACTGCGGTCCCAAGGGGATTTGAACCCCTGATTTCCGGGATGAAAACCCGGCGTCCTAGACCAAACTAGACGATGGGACCAAATACTGCTGTGTATTGTATACCAGAAAATTGCAAAAAATCAACCTGTCCGCTATGCTCAAAAACATACGAACATGAAAATCCTCGGCATTGAAACTTCGTGCGACGACACCTGCATAGCCGTCCTGGAAGCAACCGGAACGGTACGGCCCCTCTTTAACATTCTTGCCCATGCCATTTCTTCGCAAACGGAGCTTAATAAAAAGTATGGCGGAGTATACCCCAACGAGGCAAAACGGGCGCATAAAGAAAATCTCCCCATCGCGCTTTCCGCTGTTCTTTCAAAAGCGCGCCTCCCAAGGAAAAACCCGGGCATCCGGGCAATCGCCGTTACTTATGGCCCCGGGCTTTCTCCGTGCCTTTGGGAGGGAGTCAACTTTGCGAAAGACCTCGCGCGGAGCTGGAACATCCCTCTTGTTCCAGCAAATCACATGGAAGGGCACCTGCTTTGCGCCCTGCTTAAAGAAACAGAGCCAAAAACATTCCGCCTGCAAAGCGCAAAGCGCGTATTCCCGGCCATAGCTCTTTTGGTTTCTGGGGGCCACACGCAAATCATAGTCGCCAAAGCAATGGGGGAGTACAAGGTAATCGGAGAAACCCGAGATGACGCGGCCGGAGAAGCGTTTGACAAAACCGCCAGAATCCTGGGGCTTGGGTATCCCGGGGGTCCCGCCATAGCCAAAGCGGCTATGGCGGGCAGGCCCACCCTCCTTGCCGCTCAAACGACAAAGAAGATTCTAAATTCTAAATTAGAAATTGTTTTACCAAGGCCTATGATGCACACAAAGGATTTTGATTTCAGCTTTTCAGGACTTAAAACCGCGGTGCTTTACAAACACAAAGAAACAGACGAAAAAACGCGGCAGTCAAAAGAATATATCCAAGAAATGGCGCGTGAAATTCAGCAGGCCATCGCGGATGTGCTTATTGTAAAAACGATGAAAGCCGCGGAACAATACGGCGCGAAAAGTATTCTCCTGGGAGGAGGCGTATCGGCAAACCAAGAATTGCGAACGCGATTGCAAAAATCCATGAAAGAACGCGCATCCGGCGCGAAACTTTTCGCGCCTTCCCCGTTTCTCTGCACGGATAACGGAATAATGCCCGCGGTATCCGGATATTTTTTGTTCCGTAAGGGATTATACCCCAAAAACCCCGACACTATTGAAGCTCAACCCAATGTAAGGATAGGATAAAGAAAAGCTCAAACCATGCTTGTATCTAGTATTTTGTATCTTGCAGAAGAGATCGGGAATAGAAAAAAGTGGTTCTGTGGTTGTATGGTCAAATGACTTAATGGCGTACCCTTTGAGCCATATAACCATTCAGCCATTGAATAATGCATCCTGCCGGTTTTATAAAAACTAAAAACTATCAACTAAAAACTGGCCCCATGGAACTGCCTACAGCATACAACGCGAAAGAAACCGAAGACAACATATACAAACTCTGGGAACAGAGCGGATATTTCAACCCGGACGAGTGCATCAAAAAAGGCGTATGCCAAAAAAACGCGAAAGCGTTTTCCATTGTTCTGCCTCCCCCCAATGTAACCGGAACTCTGCACATGGGACACGCGTCAATGCTTGCCATTGAAGATACGCTCGTTCGCTATCACAGAATGAAGGGCGAGAAAACCCTGTGGATCCCGGGGACGGATCACGCGGGAATTGCCACGCAGGCAAAAGTAGAAAGCGACTTATACAAAAAAACAAAAGAAACGAGATACGATGTGGGCCGTGAAAAACTCCTGGCGCTCGTGCAACAATTCGCCAAAGAAAGCCACGACACCATTGTGCATCAGGTAAAAAAAATGGGGGCTTCGCTTGACTGGAGCAGGGAAGCGTACACGCTGGACGAACCAAGAAACAAAGCCGTGCGAACGGCGTTTAAAACCATGTATGATCAGGGGCTTATATACCGCGGAGACCGCATTGTAAACTGGGACCCGAAAATGCAGACCACCGTGTCTGACGACGAAATAGAATGGAAAGAAGAAACCGCCCCATTTTATTACCTCAAATACGGACCCTTTATTATTGGAACCGCGCGCCCGGAAACAAAGTTTGGGGATAAATTCGTTGTTATGCACCCAAAAGACAAGCGGTACGCGCAATATTCGCACGGACAAACCCTTCAAGTTGACTGGCTGAACGGGAAAATAACGGCAACCGTTATTAAAGACACGGCGGTTGACATGGAATTCGGGACAGGGGTAATGACCATTACCCCGTGGCATGACCGCGTTGACTTTGAGATAGCGGCGCGGCACAACCTGGAAAAAGAGCAGATTATAGATCTTAAACGAAAACTTCTGCCTATAGCGGGGACCCTGGCGGGTACGCATATTTCCAAGGCGCGGCCTCTCATTGTACAACGGCTCCAAGAGAAAGGGCTCCTGGCAAGCACAGACGCAACCTACATCCATCGGGTCGCCACCAATTCCCGAGGCGGAGGAGTTATTGAGCCGCAAATCATGCGGCAGTGGTTTGTGGCGGTTACAAAAGAGTTTTCTTTCCCGCACGCGGGACTCAAAGGAATACGCAAAGGAGAGAAAACCACGCTCAAGAAACTCATGTTGCATGCGGTAAAAACAAAACAAATAGAAATATTGCCCAAACGGTTTGAAAAAGTTTACTACCACTGGATCAATGACCTGCGCGACTGGTGCGTTTCCAGGCAGATATGGTTTGGACACCAGATACCCGTTTACTACTGTACACAAGAAATTTCCAATTCCCAATTTCCAATTTCCAAACAAATTCAAAATCCCAATGACCAAAATATCAATATGTTTGTCGCGGCGGAAAAACCAACGAAATGCCCAATCTGCGGGTCATGCACTCCGCAACAAGACCAGGACACCTTGGATACCTGGTTTTCCTCCGGACTTTGGACATTCTCAACTCTTGGATGGCCCTTCGACTCGGCCACAAAACACGGCCTCGCTCAGGGTAAACCAGGGCAACAGAATGATTTTGCAAATTACCATCCTACCAGTGTTTTGGAAACCGGATACGACATTCTTTTTTTCTGGGTCGCGCGCATGATCTTACTGTCAACATATCTTACGGGGCAGATTCCCTTTAAGACCGTGTACCTGCACGGCCTGGTGCGGGACAACCAGGGAAGAAAAATGTCAAAATCGCTGGGCAACATCATCAACCCCTTAGACATGATAGACAAATACGGAGCGGACGCCACCCGGCTTTCTTTGATTATCGGAGCGGGCCCGGGCAACGATCTCAAGCTCTCTGAAGACCGGGTGCGCGGGTACCGGAATTTTACCAATAAACTCTGGAATATCGGCAGATTTGTGGCAATGAACGCGGGAGATCTTGATCTTGAAAAAAAACCCGCGCTTTCAAAAGAAGATAAAAAAATCCTTGCTGATTTTTTGAACATACGGAAAAGCGCCACAAAACATCTTGAAGCATTCCGGCTTTCCCAGGCCGCCGAGGAACTCTACCATTACGCCTGGCACGCATTCGCCGACAAGGTGCTGGAGGATTCCAAAACCGTTCTCCAAAACGCGCAAAAAAAAGCCGGCAGACAATTCGTTCTTAAAGAAGTCATGCGGGGACTGCTCACATGCCTGCATCCTTTTACTCCGTTTGTAACGGAAGCAATCTATCGGGAAATGCCTTTTCAAAATAAAAAAGATCTTTTGCTCGTGGAAACATGGAAATAATAAACTACGCGCTCTTTATCTTGTTTGGATTCGCTCCAAGCATTCTCTGGCTTGCTTTTTACCTTCGCAAAGACAGACATCCGGAACCCGGCTCTCTCATACGCAAGGTTTTCTTTTGGGGCATGGCCTCCACGATCCCGGCGGTCATTCTTGAACTTTCGTCCAAATCCCTGTTTTCCGCGCTTTCTCTCCCCAACCCGGCGGAAACTTTCTTATACATGTTTTTTGGCATAGCAATCATTGAAGAATTCACGAAATTCCTGGTTGTGCGGCTTACGGTTTACAAAAACAGAAACATGGACGAACCCGTGGATCTCATGGTCTACATGATTGCCGCCGCCCTGGGATTTGCCGCCGCGGAAAACATGCTCATGCTCTTTCGCCTTGGCCCCCTTGCCCTCACCACAGACATCCTCTTTTTAAGCTCCATGCGGCTCGTGGGGGCGACTTTTCTGCACGCTTTGGTTTCGGGATTGTTTGGCTTCTTTTTGGCGCTCACCATTTTTGATCCAAAGAAAAAACTGCTCTATTTTACCCTGGGTATTGGCGCGGCCGGAACCTTGCACTACCTCTTTAACTTCTATATACTAAAAACAGAAGGCGCGAGACAGATTTTTATTCCCCTTGCCATTGTCCTGGGGACCGCGATCTTCCTTTCATTCGCGTTTAAGGCATTGCAAAAAAAACGATAACAAACAACACCGCATTGAGCATGGCTTCTTTTTTTGAAAAATTGCGAAACAGCATGGGCATAGAAGAAGATGGAGATGCCAGAGAAACATCAAAGAACGAACCGGCGGAACCCCGCGCGCAACAAAAAACCATGGATGGAAAAACAAAGAAAATAACCGTAAAAGCGTCTGTCGCAAAAACCGAAGAAAAACCCCTGCCCAAAAAAGAGGGGGGGAACGCGGAGTGGTTTGAGCCCGAGGGCGAACTCGCGGTTGATGTGTACCAAACAGACAAAGATATTGTCATACAATCCACCGTAGCAGGAGTAAAGCCGGAGGATTTAGATATTACCATAGAAAATGACGCGGTTACCATTGCGGGCGAACGAAAAAATGTAGCGGAGGAGCAAGGAAAAAACTATTACTACCAAGAATGTTACTGGGGAGCTTTCTCCCGCCAGATCATTCTGCCAGAAGAAGTGGACGCTTCCAGGGCGGAAGCAAGCATGAAAGAGGGAATATTTACCTTGCGCATTCCAAAGATTGAACGGCAAAGAACGCGCAAGATCAAGGTTAAAATATAACAAAACCAAAAAAATAGGCGGAATCGCCTACTTTTTTTGTTTTACCATTATACTCTGTGCGCCCGGGAGGATTTGAACCTCCATACCTCGCGGCACCAGCTCCTAAGGCTGGCGTGTCTGCCAGTTCCACCACGGGCGCAAAAAACAACTGCTTGTTTTTTGCGGGGAAACCTACTTTGTTATGCCATGTCCGCTTTGAGCGGACGGCATACGAAGGTTTCCCGGGGTCTGCCCAAGAGGGCGGAAACCATCACTCTCTGCCTTTTTCTAGCACAACCAGGTAATGGGGATAAAACATCATAAAGACGATGCTGTATTTATATTCCAGACGCATTGTATCGTTGCGTTCCCAAAAAAGCAATGTCAAACAGCAGGATTGCCGCCTTGGGCAAGATTTTGTTCGTCCGCGCGTTTCAACGCGCGGATGCACAGCATGACAACCGCGAACACCAAAATACCGGCAGGTATGTCCACAAAATAATGCTGGGCAAAAAATACCGTGCCAAACAAAGACATGAACGCAAACGGACTCGCAATCAACCCGGCAACAAGAGAAACTCGCGCCGCAAAAAACAACAACATAAGCGACCATACCACATGAGCGCTTGGCATGGCTGTGGTGGGAAGAGTTTTTAAAGTCGCGTCTTTCGTGCTCCGCACGCTTTCCAGCACGCTTTGAATCTCGGCTTGCGGGCGATACGCGCTAACTCGCGCTTGCATCTCGGCAGATACGGGAAGCGCGTACGCATTATCCAAAAACCTGTCATGCGGACTCAAGGCGGGAAACGCTATCCATCCTGCCAGCATAAAAAGGTTGGCCAAAAAAAACGCGGCAAGCATTTCCCGAAACAACTCCTTGTTCCGCAAAAAAACATACGCGGCAAAAAACACCATGCCAATGCCAAGATAAAAGAAAGAAAACTCCACCAAACGCGCGAATGCCGCGGGATAAGAAATCTTGGCAAGCTCAAACGCGGGGAATGTTCCGGTTAAAAAGAGGTCTGCTTTCACAAGCAAAGCGTCCTGCAAATGGTCCGCGCTAAAAACATTTACCTGCCCGATCGCCAAACCAAACAGCGCAATGCCAAAAAAAAGCGCGCCAAAAAGAAACAAACGGGCCTTTGCGTAAATCCAAACGCTTTGAAACGAAAACACGGATGCCAAAAACTCGCCAAGAGGCCTGGAACGAAGCCCAAAATACAGCAAAAGAAACGCCAGGCGCACCGCGAACACGACAACTAAAAACAAACAGGCCCAGCGCAAGACGCTCGCGCCCGAGTCCCCGGCGATATTCGCGTAATACAAAAAAATGCCTCCGTCTTTTGCTTTATTAAAACTCAAGGCCAAAAACAAAAAACCAAACAAAACAATCGGCAATACAATGCAGATATTAAGCCATGAAACGCGCGTTCGCAAAAACATCATCAAGCGCCGGCGGCGGCGTTTTAGGTAAGAATGCTTCTCAATATATCGTCTACGCCATTCGCGAGCATTGCAAGTCCAATGCCCACAACCGCGTATAGAAGCCGCTGTTTGGCGGCGGAAATCTTTGCGGGATCTCCCTGCGCCAGCATAAATTCAAACGCCCCCCATACAAGAAAAATAACCGATGCGGCAAGAAAAATTGCAAACACCCAGTTCGCGATAACCTCAATGGTATCTAACACCTCCCCGGGGGTTTGTGGACCCTCCGGCAACTCGGGCAAACATTCGCCTGGAGCGGTATCGGTGCCTCCAATGCATACAAGACCTTCCGCGCACTTTTCCGCATCAACCGCACCCGCGGCCCTTGAGCACTCACCGCCTTCCGTAACTAGCCCAGCCGCAAAAACAGATTGCGGCAAACCAACGCTCCCGGCCGCCATCAATATCCCAAACAAAGCGACAATCGCAAATAAACCTCTCATCTTCATGCGGCTCTTTATGTGGTAACGATGCTTCTTACAATGTCATCAATTCCGGCGGCAAGCAGGGCCACGCCAATTCCAACCGCGGCATAAATGAGTTTTTGCCTTGCTCCTGAAACTTTGGTGGGTTCTCCTGCGCCCGTAACAAACTCAAACGCGGCAAGAATAATGTAGATAAGAGAAATGGCAAGAAATATGGCGAAAACCCAGTTGCCAATCACGCCCACTTTTTCCAAAAGGGCCGTGCCAGAGATGGGGATCTCGGTTTCGTTTGGCAATCTAAAATTGCCGCCTGGCAAACCGCCTCCTGGACCTGGGCCGGCAGAACTCCCTACACGACATTCATTATCACCGCTTTCTGCCGTAGTCCCCCCGGATTCATCAAGATCAGCTCCAGTTTCCTTAACAACGCACCGAGAACCACTTTGACATACCGGTTTATCAGTACCACAAGACGCCCCAATTACCAAGAGGCAACGAGATGTTCCTTCAAAAGGTTCACACACCAGACCCCCAGTGCATTGGGGGAGAGCAGTAGTATCTGAAACCTCGCAGGACGTAAAAAACACATTTGTCGTCTCCGCTAATCCGAATGCACTAAATGGAATGCCAGCCAAAGAAATAAGCAAACCAATACCAAGAATGACTGCGTTTATCTTTTTACGATATGCCATATGTATGATCATCTCCATGCAAACAGCCATTAAGGAGTATTCACGACAATACTTCTTACAATGTCATCAATTCCGGCGGCAAGCAGAGCTACGCCAATTCCAACCGCGGCATAGATGAGCTTCATTCTGGCGCCGGAAACCTTTGCCGGCTCTCCGGCTCCCGTAACAAACTCAAACGCGGCAAGGACAATGTAAATGATGGAGATTGCCAAAAAGATGGCGAATATCCAGTTGCCAATAAGGCCTATTCTGTCAAGAAGATCGCTCCCCGTTACGGGAAGCTTGCTAATGGAGGGGAATCTAAAATTTGTTGGAGGCAGGTTTGTCGGCGTATCTCCAAACACAGAGAGAGGAGCAAATACGCCCGCAAAAAGAAAACCAAGAGCAAAGTTAATAATAGAGAACTTCATGAAGGCATAAATGTATATTCTCTTTGCGGGCGTGCGCTAGCTACCAACAACAATGCTTCTTACAATGTCATCAATTCCGGCGGCAAGCAGAGCCACGCCAATTCCAACCGCGGCATAAATGAGTTTTTGCCTGGCTCCGGACACCTTTGCCGGATCTCCGGCGCCCGTAACAAACTCAAACGCGGCAAGAACAATGTAAATAACGGAAATTGCCAAAAAGATGGCGAATATCCAATTGCCGATAAGAGCAATGCGATCAATCAAGTCAGTACCGCTTGTGGGAATACCGGTTGTCGGCAAAGAATCCGCGGGCTGATTAAGATTGCCGGGAGTACCCGACACTTCTGCCGCGCATACATTTGGCGTGCTACCGGTATCGCAAAACTCACCATTATTACATCCCGCATCGCTTGAACATTCCACACCTATCGTAGCGGAAACACTAGAAAACCCCATTACAGAAAAAAGACCTGCTACTAACAAAACTCCCAATAGTTTTTTCATTATGAATTACGATTTATATTTATTAAGTAGTACTCTGCGCTCAAAACTTATCATACATACGACCTTTCATAAGTATAGCATACAAATGCCCTTGTCAAAATCCTATGATCGCGCGCACAATCAGCGCAACCCCGCGCGCAGAAAGAATGACGACAAGTCCAACGGCGGTCCACAGCAACATCTGCTTTGCCTTGCTGATTTTTGCCGGATCTCCGGCGGCGGTAAGAAACATGACTCCGGCAACAACAATGATAACGGGGGTAATAACCAATGCGAGGTTAAAAATTATGGTAAGGATATTTTTAATAATGTCTGTAAAACCGGGGGCCCGCAAAGGATTGCATATCGCAATACTGTCTGGATTTTGGCATACCCCCTGGGCTTTGCCGTCTGTAATATCCGTATCTCCTACGCATTGGAAACCATCACGACATTGCGCGTCGGTTTCACATGGCCTGCATGAACCGTCCGGATTCTCGGCAGACGCGACAGAAAAGAACGCCAGCGCGAATAAAAGCGCCAACGCACCCGCCACCATCGTCTTTGCCGTGCTTTCGCGCATATTCATATACTGTATTACAAACACGCCGCGGATACAACTTTATCCCCTTCATCTAACTTCATAACTCTCACTCCCTGGGTGGATCTGCTTATTTTGGCAATATCCGCTATAGGCGTGCGAATTACCTGCCCCTGCTGTGAAATAACGATAAGGTCTTCCTCGGCGCCAGAAAGCGCCTTGGCGTATACCAGCTCTCCGGTTTTTGGAGTAACCTGCACGGTTTTAATGCCGCTGCCCCCTCTTGTCTGCGTCCTGTATTCATCTAGATGAGTTCTTTTACCGTACCCATTCTCGCAAAGCACCAAAAGATAATCCGCCTCCGCTTCCTGTTTGGCGTTTGGATTCTGAACCTTGGATTGTTTCGCGATAACATCCATGCCAACCACCTCGTCTCCTTTTTTGAGACGAATCGCCCTAATGCCGGAAGCCGTTCTTCCCATGGGCCGCACATCCGCCTCCTCAAACCTGATGGACTGCCCCTTTTGAGTGGTTACGATTATATTATCCTCTCCGGTACTCTTTCGCACCTGGCATAGGGCGTCTCCTTTCTTTAAAGAAATGGCGATAAGGCCGGATTTTCTCACATTTTTAAAATCCTCAAGCGGGGTTTTCTTGGCAACCCCGTTCTTTGTCGCCATAACCATATACCGTATTCCCCTCTCGTCGTCTTTTTTGCCCAAAGCAAACAGATTAAGCACCTTATCTTGAGGAGCTAATTCCACAAAATTCAGGAGGCCTCTGCCCTTGGCAACCCTGGTGCCTTCCGGCACCTCATACGCGGGAATCTGAAACACCTTGCCAGAGTCGGTAAACACCATCAAAGAATCGTGCGTATTGCAATACAAAAAATGCTCCACAATGTCTTCCGCGACGGTTTTCATGCCCACAATGCCTTTGCCGCCGCGCTTCTGGAGCTTGTATGTTGCCGGATTGATGCGCTTTACATATCCGCCCTGCGTCAACACGATAACGGTTTCCTCCTGCGGGATAAGGTCTTCTTCGGCAATCTCGCTCACTCCTTGTATCTGCACCCTGGTCTTTCTCTCATCCCCGAACAACTGCCTGGCCTCCTTGAACCCTTGCATAATTGCTTCGTCAATCTTTTTTGGAGAACCCAAAATGAGCGTAAGTTCTTGAATCATGGCGCGAATCGCCTTCAATTCATCTTCAATTTTCAGGCGTTCCAAACGCGCCAGTTGCGCCAGGCGCATATCCAAAATGGCATTTGCCTGAATTTCAGACAAACGAAATTCTGCCATTAATTTCACTCTGGCGTCATCCCGATCATTCGCTCCGCGAATAATCTTGATAACCTTGTCAATGTTTGCAAGACACTTATGCAACCCCTCCAAAATATGCTCTCGTTCTTTTGCTCTATCCAAATCATACTGAACCCGCCTTGTTACCACAGACCTTCTGTGCTTTATAAACTCGGAAAGCACCTCAACCAAAGACAGCACCTTGGGCTGAATGCCGTCAACAAGAGCGAGCATATTCAAGTGAAATGTCTTTTGCAGGTCTGAAAATTTGTACAGACGGTTCAAAATCTTCTGGGGATACGCGTCTTTTTGCAAATCAAACACGATGCGCATGCCGTCTTTATCCGACTCGTCTCTAATGTCACGTATGCCTTCCACTTTTTTCTCTTGCACCAGATTGGCAAACTGCTCCACAAGGGTGGATTTTGTCACCTGATACGGAATCTCGGTTATGATAATCTGCGTTTTTTTCTCGTCCTCCGCGACATCCGCCTTGCCTCGCATCACAATGGGGCCTTTCCCCTGGGAATATGCCTCAATGATTTCTTTCCTGTTAAAAATAATGCCGCCGGTGGGAAAATCAGGCCCTTTGATAAACTCAAAAAGATCCTCCGTGGTTGCTTTGGGATTTTTAATGAGATGCTCTAAAGCGTCCACCAGTTCTGAAATATTGTGGGGCGGAATGTTTGTTGCCATGCCCACTGCAATGCCCAAAGTTCCGTTTAGCAACAGCTGGGGGACAGGCGCGGGCAAAACCGTGGGTTCTTTTCTGGTGCCGTCGTAGTTGTCCAGAAAATCCACCGTGTTTTTCCCGATATCTTGCAAAAGAAACTCGCCCATGCGAGACATCCTTGCCTCGGTGTATCTGTACGCGGCGGGAGAATCCCCGTCTATGGACCCCCAGTTTCCCTGGCCGTCAATAAGCGTATAGCGCATTGAAAAATCCTGCGCCAAACGAGCCAAGGCATCGTATACGGCAATATCCCCGTGGGGATGATAGCGCCCAAGCACGGATCCGATAACCGTGGCTGACTTTCTGTATTTTGCCCCGTGCGTGAGGCCGTCTTCAAACATGGCGTACAAAATCCTGCGGTGCACGGGTTTTAACCCGTCTCGCACATCCGGCAAAGCGCGCGCCACAATAACAGACATCGCGTAATCAAGATACGAAGAACGCATTTCTTCCGAAATCTCGCGCGGGCGCACCTCGCCCATGGTGGAGATTTCCGCCGTATCTTTATTTTTATTGTTCTTGTTGTCGGGCATATTCCAATTCTTGTTGAAATTTTTGAATCACTTGATCCAATGATTCTTTCCCATCGGCCGGACCGGCTGACGCGCCCAATCCCCGTATTGTTTGTATAGCATCCCTGCCCCAAAAAAACACCAACCCTGCCGCTAAAACACCCATAATGCTCCACAGGATAACCCGCCTGGAACTCTCGGGAAGGTTTTGCACTTTTTTAATGAATCGCGCCACAATTTCTAATTCCTAATTTCTAATCAATGCCCAATCCCAATAACTGAATGCCTAAACGGGGAAATGCGAGGCGGTACTGTTTTTAGAGCGAGCTCTCGGAGGTCTGCCAGCATGGTCCCCGAAGTCCCCGCGGGACAAGGGGTGGCAGACCGAGAGCGCAACCCGTCCGCCCCGCCGGGGGCGGAACAAGGTGGTCGCGTAAAAACAGTATGCCGAGCATGGAAACCTTTTGCTTAGCAGTAAAGAACGCGGGGGGCGGTTCCACAAAAAACCGCGAGCTAAGCGACGCCCACAACTCAAAACATCTACATCATGCCTGCAAAACCGCAATTTCCACCTCATCTCGCTCTGCCGCGATATCTTTCTCTTTCACCACAAGCTTTGGCTGGGCCTCCAATCCCTTTTTTCCCATGGTGCGCAAAAACTCATCAACCGAATTCAGCTTTGGCGTTAACCCCGGAAGCGCGTAATGCATGGGAATAACGATCTTTGGCTCTATTTGCCCAATTATTTTGGCGGCTTCTTCCCCTGTTATCGTATACACGCCCCCAACGGGGATCATGAGAATGTCCACGGATCCAATCTTCTCTAGCTGGTCTGCCGCGAGTTCTTTTTGGCCAAGATCTCCAAGATGACACAGAGTTATGCCTTCAACAGTTACGGTAAATATGGTATTTGCCCCGCGCTCTTTCCCTTTTGCATCGTCATGATAGCTTGGAATGCCCTGGATAAACACGCCTTTTACCTCATACTCGCCCGGAGTGTTTATGACAAAAGGAGCGCCTTTAGCGGCTTTCACATTGCTGTGATCCGCGTGGCCGTGAGAAACCGTAACAATATCCGCCTCAACCGGAGACATTTTTAATCCAACCGACTCATCAAACGGGTCCATTAACACGCGCGCCTGATCTTGTTTGACGGGAGCGCAGGTTACATAAAAACACGATTGCCCTTTCCAAAGTATCTGCATACCCGCATACTACCACGCAAAAAAACCTGTTTCAACCATCATAAAATTTCCATCCTTAACCCCTTTAAGTTATCCACACCTTAACGGGGTTAAGGATTAAGTGCGAAAATCCTACAAGCTAACTGCCTAGTTTGTAGCTCGCTGTTCGTTGACAAAAAAGGCAACGGCGGATAAGGTAGAGAATATGCAAACCATGTTAGCGCAAGCTCCCGCCAGGACGGATGCCCTGCACCCCTATCGCGTGGGGGAAATTGTGGAAGGAAAAGCAGTCGGCATTGGAAGATCCGCCCTCTATTTTGATTTGGGCCCTCAAGGAGTGGGCATTATCTACGGCAGAGAATTCCTGGATGAAAAAGCGCGGCTCAAAAATGTAAAAATAGGAGATCTCGTGGCGGCAAAAATCACAGAATTGGAAAACGAAGACGGATACATTGAACTCTCGCTCAAAGAAGCGGGCAGGGAACTCACCTGGGACACGCTCAAATCCCTTAAAGAAAAAGAAGAACTTATCAAGGTAAAAATCATAGGGGCCAACAAAGGCGGATTGCTCGCTGAAATCAAAGGACAGCAGGCATTTCTGCCCGTATCCCAGCTTTCCCAGGAACACTACCCAAAGGTGGAAGACGGGGATTCTTCCCGCATTTTACAGGCCCTGCAAAAATTCATGGGCGAAGAACTGGAGGTTGAAGTGTTTGACCTGGACCCGAAAGAAGAAAAAATCATACTGTCTGAACGCTCAAAAGAACGCAGAAAAATCAAGGAGATTCTCGCCCAATACAAAGCGGGAGATGTTGTGGAAGGAACCATTACCGGAGTGGTTGATTTTGGCGCGTTTGTGAAATTTGGGGGCCCGGGAGACGAGATTGAAGGACTCATTCATATTTCAGAAATTGACTGGCAAATTATTGAAAATCCCTCTCATTTCCTGAAAGTTGGAGATAGGGTAAAAGCCCAAATCATTGATGTTTCCAACGGAAGAGCTTCGCTTTCCTTAAAAACCCTAAAGGAAGACCCGTGGAAAGAAGCGAGTAAAAAATATAAAAAAGACGACAAGGTGCAAGGGAAAGTTACCAAGATCAATCCCTTTGGAGCATTCGTGGAGATAGAGGCAAAAATCCAGGGCTTGTGCCACATTTCAGAGTTCGGCTCCAGAAAAGCAATGGAAGACGCCTTAAAAGCCGGAGAAACATATCCGTTTTATATCATAGACATCAGCCCCGAAGAACACCGCATGTCTCTTAAACTCCAATCCGCCGGGTCGCCTGCCGCGCCAAACGCCTCCGCAGAAAAACCAGAGCCAGACAAAACACCAGAGCCAGAGACAAAGCCGGCAGAATAGGCGAACTCTTTATAGTAGAGAAATTCAAGAAAGACGCTTGGCTGGCGTCTTTCTTGTTTTGAAAAACATTGCCAACGCCAAAACCCGCCTCCGTTTCTCTCTCGGATTTTCCTGCCGCGGAGTTATCCTTAAACCCCGCGCTATTTTTTGCCTTTGGCGTGCCTCCCGGATTCTCACTCGTAATCCACCCGCCCTGCGTAGTGGGGTCTGACCCCACTACGCTTTTTCGTTCCATGGTGCGCTTGGTTTCGTTATCTCCGGCAGGCCAGCCCTTCAAAGCATCAACGGCATCAACCACTAAACCCGACCCGTCTTTTAACGCAACCTCCATGCCAGAGTTGGCAAACTTGCCCGCCAAATTTTCATAACTTATATCAATATCCGGGATCTTTTTGGACGCCCCAACAAGATAAAACCCGTTTGAACCAATGACACCCGAAAGAGATATGGAAAACATGATCTTCTCGCCTTGTATTAGCTCTATGTCCCACCCCTCCAGCGATTGTTCCTTCGCCCCAGCATTATACAATTCCAGCCATTCATATCTCCAACCTTGCTTTGCATCCACGCCAGGCGCAAAACTTCCCATCCACGCAATCTCGTTGATTATCACCGCATCCCCGTATAACCCCTGTGCAGTTCCAGCTACCCCCGCGGGCAAAACAATCTCATTAACGGCAACATTCCCCATCTGCGCCCAAACAACAAAAGGAAATAGAAGAAAAAACAGAAGTAAGCCCGCTAAACCCTTTTTTGCGCGTTTTACCCTTTTTATCCCGTACACCATACGCCCATAGTACCACCATTTCTCTCTTAAACTTAGTCTGCCTAAACTGTGGATAACTTGGCCCGACCAAGTTATCCACAGTTTAGTTTAACTAAGTTACACATAACTAAGTTACACACGAGTCAAAAGGTTAAGAATTAGGAGATAAAGATTGCGAGAAACAGAACTGCGGCAAGAGAAGCCGGCTTTCGGTAAAAAATCGGTACAAGAACATAGTATTGACATTGGAGCAAAAAGGTGATATAGATATGGCAGTTTTGCTTCACACAGAGGAGGATCATGGCTATGGCCGACATGAAAACGGCGGGTCTGGAGATCAGCGCGGTCTTCCTGGAACAGCAGGGGACCGTGCGAATCCCATACCTCGGCGTGTTCGCCGAGTTGCTAGCGCACCACCCGGATTCCGTGGATGTGGTAGTAGCACCTACTGCCACCTCCAAGCTCCCCCAGGTGGTCTTCTGGGGGAAGAGCGGAAAAAGTTCCGAGCAACAAAACTCGGAACACCGCCCCCTTACCCCCGGAAACCCGTTTCTTTTCCAGGTCCCGGTGACCTGGCAAAATAACGGCTTCCCGTTCACTCGGGAAGAACCTGTGGACAACTTCCGTGTTGTGGCCTTCGGCCGGTCTGGGTTGATGACCCAAACCGAGATCGGGATCGCCACCCGTGGGAAAAAATTCTTTGTCGTTGCCCAGCGACAATGGCAGGGCTGGGCAAGCCAGACCCCCGAGGGTCTGGCATTCACGCCCACGGCGCGGTTCGCGTATCCGGGTTGCGCCGGGTACGAAAAGCTGTGGGGCGGAGTGGCTAAACACCTCCCCGAGGTCTTCAAAGACCAGGGGATTGTGGTGCCGGCCACGGCACCCCGCTCCACGGGCCGGTGGAATCCCGGCCCCAACCCTTACGGCGACCAGGGGGCCGCCATACTCTACTTTTCCCCAATCGCAGGGGTTGGCCACGCGCTCACAACGCACGGCGTTACCAAGTACCTCGCCACGGGCAAGGTGGAAAAAAACGAAATCCTGTTCATTCACTTCAAGGCATTGGAACGCCAAGAAGGTAATCCCCGGATCTCGCTCGCGCCCATGACCTGGGTGCGAGCCACGCAAATCGGGACCCCCCGGAAACCCGGGGAGTTCCGCCCAGTTCTAAAAATTTCCTGAATTAAGGAGGCGAACAAAGGCCCGAGAAACTCATACTTTCCCGGGCCTCAACTGTTTTTATTAGTCAAAAATCGTATAATAACTCAACGCCTATGCATTCAAACCTCCCCTCATCATGGCAGAGAATCGTGCCAAATCTCAAAGAAACGCTTTCTCTTATGCAAGAGAAAACGCTTATTGGTTTTGGCATGGTTCCCTACCCCCGCGTTGTGCCTTCTTTTTTTCTCCAGAACTACACCATATATACCGCCAAAGATACGGCCGATGTAGATATTCTCCGCGCGTACGGATATTCTTCAATCTTCTGCATGGAAGAAAAGTTTCCAAAAGCGGCAGAGAAAATACACTCCGCAAGCTATCTTCTTGGAAACTACGCCTTCCACGCTTTTCTTAAGTCGCGAAAAATGCCTGTTCGTTTACTTCTTCACAGAATAACCCCGGACATCGTTAAAAAACTTGAGGAGCAAAACATTGAATGGATAGGCAATAAGCCAGAAACATTTCAAGCTGTATGGCTTAAAACCGACTTTCATAATCTTCTGGGGAGTATGCACCTGCCGAATATGGGGAGCATGCGCGTACCCAGAGAACAGTTTCTCGCATATACCTTTCAACAATTTATAGACCAACATAAAATGCCCTTTCTAGTGCAGCGCGCTTTTTCCAATACCGGCATTGAACAAACCCCCTTTATCATCCAAAACGAAGACGATTGGGAAGACATGATGACCGCTCTTTCCCTAAACCAAAAATTTGAAGAGGTGCATATTACCAGAATACTCCAAGGCCTTACGCTTTTTATGGCAGGGTGCGTTACGCGTCAAGGCATACTTTCTTCTTCGCTTCAACTCCAGCTTATGGATATAAAAGAAACGCTCGCCGGTAAAGAACCCGGGGGATTACAAGTTGGGCATGATCTTGGGTTTTGTTCCTGGGAAGAAAACATTGAACTTGCCGCAAGAAATATCGTAGAAAAAACCGGGGAGACGCTTGCAAAAAACGGATACAAAGGAATCTTTGGCGTTTCATTCATGTATGATCAAAAAACAAAGCTCATATACGCGAAAGAATGCGTGCCCCAGTCCCCGGAAGACCTGCATATCTACTCTCTAGGCATATTGGGAGAAAGAGAAACGCCTCCCATGGATTTTTTCCACATCGCAGAACATCTCGCGGGCGAATATCGCTTTGATTTTAACTCGGCAAATACCGCGCTTCAAAAACGCGTACCCATTTCTCATATCTTTATATCCAGAGAAGGCGTATACAAAATGAATATCCCTCTGCGCCCTGGCATATATTCTTTTAACGCGGAACATAAAGAATTAACTTTCCAAAGAGAACAGGCATTCCCATGGGAAATAAAGAACGATTCCGAATTTCTTATGCTTGACTCCATGCCACGCCCAGGGAAGCCGGTTATTGGTAATGTTCCCAGCTTATTCAAGCTTATCTTCCGCCAATCCATAGCAACTTCTTCAGAAACCCTTCGTCCGCACATTGCAGAGATTATATCTACTATTTCTGCGGGACTGCGCAAAGATCAACAGACACCAGACCCGAAAACCGCCTAGTTATCCCCACCTTAACGGGGTTAAGGATTAAGCGGTTTTGTTGAAATTGATAATATCTCTGCTACAATGGCAATACCATGAAACATTTGGGAAAGAATTTTCTTCTCGTCGTTGTCATTCTGCTGGGAGTTTCCGCGCTTTTTTCGGCGTTCGCGCGCCCGTTTCAAAAAACAGAGCAAATTTCTCTTACGCAACTGGCCGCGGACATTCAAAAAGGGGCCGTAAAAGAAATTGCGGTGCTTGGCGGCCGCATTGAAATTCTGTATCAAGATGAAACCAAGAAAGAATCCCTCAAAGAGCAGGATGCCGCGCTTTCGCAAACCTTGCTTAATTTGGGGGTAACCCAAGAAAAACTGGGCGGGGCAAACATACAAAGCAAGGCGGAAACCGGATTCTTGGCGTGGATAACGCCTCTCTCCGTTATTATTCTGCCTATTTTGTTTTTTGTCCTGTTTTTCTTTTTTATCTTTCGCCAAGCGAAAACAGGCCTGGGCCAGGCATTTGATTTTACCCGAGCTAAAGCAAAGCTCTTTGGGGCTGACGGCAATACCAAGAACAAAGTAATGTTCAAAGATGTTGCCGGACTCAAAGAGGCAAAAGAGGAAGTGCAAGAGGTTGTGGATTTTCTGAAAAACCCCAAGAAATATCTGCTCATGGGAGCAAAAATACCCAGAGGCGTGCTTCTCATAGGCCCTCCCGGAACGGGAAAGACCTTGCTCGCGCGGGCGGTTGCCAACGAGGCGGGAGTGCCGTTTTTTTCAGCGTCCGGCTCTGAATTTATTGAAATGTTCGTGGGAGTTGGATCGGGAAGGGTGCGGGACCTTTTCGCAACAGCCAAAAAAGCGGAGAAAAGCATTATCTTCATTGACGAACTGGATGCCATAGGAAGACACAGAGGATTCGGGTATGGCGGAGGACACGATGAACGAGAACAAACGCTCAACCAGATACTCGTGGAAATGGACGGGTTTGAGCGCGATTCCACCTGCATTGTCATTGCCGCGACAAACAGGCCGGATGTCCTTGACGCCGCGCTTTTGCGCCCCGGAAGATTTGACCGCAGAATAACCCTGGATCTTCCGGATGTGGGAGACAGAGACGCCATACTAAAAGTGCACGCGCAAGGAAAACCTTTTGCCCAGGGAGTAAACCTGCGGGAAGTCGCGGAACGAACGCCGGGGTTTTCCGGAGCGGACCTTGAAAACTTGATGAACGAAGCGGCCATATTCGCGGCGCGGCGCAACAAGACAAGTATCTCCCAGGCGGAACTGCTGGAATCCATAGACAAAGTGCTCCTGGGGCCCGAGCGCAAAAGCCATGCCCTTTCAAAGCAGGAAAAACGGGTAACGGCGTACCACGAAGCCGGACACGCCCTGGTTGCCGCTTCCATGCCTTTTGGAGATCCGGTGCGCAAGGTTTCTATTATTTCTCGCGGCAGGGCCGGAGGATACACCCTAAAGCTTCCTTCCGAAGACCGGCACATGAGAACAAAAACGGAGTTTGCCGGCGAACTCGCGGTGCTCTTGGGCGGATACGCCGCGGAAACGCTGATCTTCAAAAATGTTTCCACGGGTCCTTCAAACGACCTGGAGAAAGCATCCGCGGTTGCGCGCGGAATGGTAAGAGAATACGGCATGTCCGCCAAACTCGGACCCGTCGTTTTTGGCGGGGAAGGACGCGAAGAATACCCCGGAGGATTCGGGGGAGAAATCAAAAACTACTCTGAAAAGACGGCGGAAGAAATAGATAAAGAAGTAACTACGCTTTTGGAAACCGCAAAAAAGGCGGCGGAGAAAATCCTGCGCCAAAAGCGGGCAACACTTGAAAAGATAGCCGATATTCTGATACAAAAAGAAACGATAGAACAAGAGGAGTTTGAACGGATTGTGGGAAAGAAACCAAACAAAACATAATTGCTCTTTGAGAATCTTTTTGCTATATTAAACTAGTGAACTGCCTTGAGAACTTCCTAATTCATTGGTTCATCTATGGCCAAACTTAAAGAACGCGAAGAAGCGTTGCGACGAAGGCAACAAGGAGAAAGCTATAGTCAAATCAAAAAAATATTAGGAGTAAGCAAGGGTACATTAAGTATATGGTTACGGAACTATCCCTTATCAAAAGAAAGGATCCGAGAACTGCGTGATTGGAATGAACAAAGAATTGAAAGGTTTCGCGCAACAATGCGCGGTAAACGAGAAGAAAGATTAGAAACGATTTACTCCGCGCAGAAAAAATATCTTCTTCCCTTAAGCACACGAGAACTCCTGTTGAGCGGACTCTGTCTACATTGGGGAGAAGGAAGTAAATCGCAAACCAACAGCATCATTCTGTCAAACACAGACCCCGGGATGATTAGATTTTATATCTGCTGGCTAACGCAGGCTCTGTGCGTTCCAAAAGAAAAAATAAAGATAAGACTCCAGCTATACAGAGACATGACAGCTAAAAAAGAAATTGAGTATTGGGCAACGATACTCAATATCCCCCAAGCCCAGTTTACTACTCCTTATTTTAAAGAAAGTTTGCAAAAACGCATCAATCACAAAGGAAGTTTTGGACATGGCACATGCAATGTAATTGCGTACAATACAAAACTTGCGGAGGTAGTCGCAATGAGCATCAAAGTAATCCATAATAGCGTAAAATGACAAGGGCCAGTGGCGCAACGGTTAGCGCATCCGGCTTATATCCGGGTGGTTGGGGGTTCGAATCCCTTCTGGCCCACCAAACAAAAGGGCGGTTAGCTCAACTGGTTAGAGCGTCACATTGACATTGTGAAGGTAACAGGTTCGACCCCTGTACCGCCCACTTGACATGATACCCATACTCCACGAAGATGCGGATTTGCTGGTTGTGGATAAACCGGCTGGCTTGGATATTGAAGCCCTGGGGCCCACGCTTGCAAAAGAGCGCCCCGAGCTTAATATCTTTGGGCCGGAATTACGATACGGCATCGCTCATCGCCTAGACAAAGACACTTCGGGCGTTTTGCTTGTGGCAAAAAACAAAGAATCTTTGGAACTGCTACAGGCGCAATTCAAAAACAGAGAGATACAAAAAGAATATATTGCTTTGGCGCACGGAATCATGCGAGAACCCGGGGGACTCATGGATGCCCGGCTCAATAGATCTCCGGCAGACCGCAGAAAGCAAAGGGGATTTCTCTTGGGACAGGAAGGATACGAAACCGCCAGAGACGCGGTTACCGAGTATGAAGTTCAAAAACGCTACGCGGAAGGGTTCACGCTTCTGCGCCTGTTTCCCAAGACAGGCAGAAAACACCAAATACGGGCTCATCTGGCTCACAAAGGATTCCCTTTGGCGGGGGACGCGCTGTACGGCTTTAAGGGCAACAAACCGCCCACGGGACTGGAAAGACAATTTCTGCATGCGATTTCCATAACCATTCCCGGGAAAACTTCTTACACCGCCCCTCTCCCAAAAGACCTTGGGGCCGTTCTTTCTCTGCTCACCGAATCGCCAGAATAATCTTGCAATTCCTCCGCCTCTGTGATACCCTTAATACTGTTATGGTACACGCTTTAGAGGCAGTCAGAACAAGCACAATACGAAAAGACATCCCGGAAACACGGCCCGGAGATGTTGTTCGCGTACACCAGAAAATCAAAGAAGGCGACAAAGAGCGCATCCAAGTGTTTGAGGGAGTTGTTCTCGCCAGAAAACACGGCAAAGGAGTTGAAGCGACAATCACTGTGCGAAAAATCTCCCAAGGCATAGGCGTTGAGCGGATTTTCCCTTTGCATTCTCCCATGATAGAGAAATTTGAGATTATGCGAAGATCCAAAGTGCGCAGAGCAAAGCTCTACTATTTGCGGGAAGCCAAAGGGAAAAACGCCCGCCTTAAGGCAAAAGAATTCAATATAGAAACGCCGCAAAAACAACAGATCGCGGAAGAGCCCGTTGCGGAGCATGATACTCTCGCGGAAAAAGAACTTTCTGCTGGTTAATATTCCCCTGCGCGAGTGGTGAAACGGCAGACACGCTACTTTGAGGGGGTAGTGAGCGCAAGCTCGTGGAGGTTCAACTCCTCTCTCGCGCACTTTATTTTTACTGATCCTGCGATTGACATTCTTTCTTGGGTATCCTATTGTTGCTTTGTTACCCGCGATACGGTAATCAATAAGCAGTATAAACAAGGATAATTCAAGACCCGCGGGCCACATAAGGAGTCCTCTCGGCATGTGAGACAGTTACGCATCCCGCTTTTTCAAAAGAAAACGCGCGATGCGTAACCGGCGCACTGCCTGTTCTCCTTATATGACCTCAAGACCGGTGAAGAGTACTCCACCGGCGTATCAGCTCGGTTTTGCATCGCACTCGGTTTTTGTATGAAAAAGTATCCCGTTTTTCCGGCTCACGCTACAACTCAATACGGCGCAACAATCCGAAACTCGCAATCGCTTGCGAATGCTGTTTTCCTTGTTAAAAAACAAAATCAATAAAAACAGAGAACTATATGATCTCATTTATCGCTTCCGCCATTTTCGTTTTAGGATATATCGGCATTGCCATGGAAAGCACATTTAGAATAAGCAAGGCGGCATTCGCCCTTATCACAGGGGCGGTGTTATGGACCATGGTGGCGATTGCAAAACCCGAAATTCTCGGCCACGAGATAGCCGAAACCGGAGGAGAAATCTTTGGCCTTATCGGATTCCTGCTCGCGGCCATGTCTCTCGTGGAGATTCTATTGCATTACAGATTTTTTGATGTCATACGAGGCAAACTTTTCGCCCTAAAAGTAGGGGAGCGCGCCCAGCTTGTTATTGTGGGGGGTACGGCATTTTTGCTTTCCGCGGTTATTGACAACCTCACCACATCCATTGTCATGACGCAAATCTCCACAAAATTTTTCAAAGGACAAAACCTGCTAAAAGCGGTGGTTCTTGTGGTTATTGCCGCGAACGCGGGCGGATCGTTCTCTCCCATTGGAGATATCACCACCATCATGCTCTGGCTGGCGGGAAAATTCGGAACCCTTGAAATCATATACAAGGCATTCCTTCCCGCTCTCGCCCTGTTCGGGGTTTCCGCGTTCCTTATCGCCCGGACTATAAAAAAAGAAACGCAAGATATTACCACTGAAATAGTCCAAAAACTTCACCCTTCCGAAAAGTTCGTCATCGCCATAACATTCGCCGCTTTCCTTCTGCCGCTCACGGCAAGCTTAATGGGATTGCCGCCCTATATGGGACTCCTTTTTGGATTAGGAGTAGTATGGCTTACGGTTGATCTCCTAAAGCATGGCAAAAATCCAAGACACACGCATCTTCAGGCAAGCATAGAAGAGTTTATCAAGCGCATTGATATTGCCTCCATCAAGTTTTTCATGGGAATACTGCTTGCCGTTTCGGCCCTTAACGCGATTGGCGTACTGGAGAATGTCTCGCACATGCTCTACGGACAAGAACCCTCGCTCTGGCGCATGGTGGGAGCAAACGCGGCCCTCGGCATGCTTTCGGCGATTGTAGACAACATTCCCCTTACCGCGATCGCGATTGATATTATGCACACACCGATTGATTCTCTTTGGATTCTCCTCGCCCTTACCGTAGGAACCGGAGGATCTTTGCTGGTTATAGGTTCTGCCGCGGGGGTCATTGCCATGGGCATGGTTAAAGAGCTCACCTTTATGAAATATTTCCGCATTGCTTTTATACCGGCCCTTCTTGGATTTTTTGCGGCCATTGGCGTGTGGCTCTTTGAGTTTTTCTTCCTGGGTTGGTAACCACTCCTTTCAAAAAACGGATACGCTCAAAACAGATTAATCCACTCTGGCGTTTTCTCTTTATCCGTGCTACAATCCTCATAGAAATGAGGCGGATAGGGGCGGTTAGCTCAGCTGATTAGAGCGACTGTTTTACACACAGTAGGCCATAGGTTTGAATCCTATACCGCCCACACGAACGAAATCCATAAACAGGCCGCGGTAGCTCAGTGGTAGAGCGCAGCCCTGAAGAGGCTGGCGTCGAGTGTTCAATTCACTCCCGCGGCACAGATATTGCGGGTATAGCACAGTGGTAGTGCATCAGGTTGCCAATCAGAGTATAGGGGTTCGATTCCCCTTACCCGCTCCGCGCAAAACTAAGCCGGGATTAGTTTTTATCCTCTTAAATCTCAAAACTCAACCGATGTAGTTTTGAATATCCCCTTTTGTGGCAATAATTTCAAAACAAGATAATACGCGCCAAACAACACGGCGGAAAAAAACATATCCCCAAGCAAAGTATACTTAAAAAAGGGAAGAGCCATGCCGTATGAAAGCAAAAGACCGCTTGCGGTATGAGAGTAGAGCGAAGAAAACGCCCAGACAGCCCAGTTTGTTATAACAAAGAAAGAAAGAGATCCTCCCAGACACGCGGAAATCTTGCCCCACGCCCCTTTATATGTGCCTGCCAGCATCCCAAGCAACCCATATAAAAGAAAACTCCCGTATACAAAAAGCGTTACCCTGACTTCATCAAAACCAAGAAGGAGGTCGCTCGCGAACATCGCGCCCAATGGCGCAAAAACAGCCCATCTTGCCCCCCGCGGGGCATACACCCCCGCGAACAAGGCCAAAGCCCCAATAGCGGCAAAATTAGGCGGGTGGGGAAGCAAGCGCGCTCCGATTGCCCCAGCCGCGGCAACCAACAAAAATATCCAAAATGCCTTTTCTTTCATACAATTACAGATAGTGTGGTTTTCGTTCTCGTATCTTTGCTTTCGCGATCTCCATTCTCGCCAAGGCGTATAAATAACTGGAGAGCCGGTTCATGTATGCAAGAATTTCCCGGGGAATTTTCCGCCTTCCAGAAAGGGCGACAATACTGCGTTCCGCCCTTCTGGAGACAGCCCTGGCAACATCCAGCCACGCAGAAACCGCGTGCTCGCCCGGAACAACAAAGCCGCGTTCAGGGTCAATCTGTTTTTCCATCTCCTCAATCGCTTGCTCAAGCATGCTCACCTTCTCTTGGGTCATCTGCGGGGCCCGGAACTTTTGGAACATAAGCCAGGCAACCCGCGCTTGAATGATAAAGAGATCTTCTTGAACCGCAAACAATTTTTTGTTTAGCGTCTTTGACTCGCAAGAACTTCGTGCCAATCCCAAAAAAGAATTCAGCTCATCCAGGTCCCCCAAAGCCATAACAATGGGAGAGTCTTTGGGGTATTTTTTACCGCCAATCAGCGACTGCCCGGCGTCCCCTTTGCCTGTATAGAAAAAGCCCATTCGTTCAACTGCATCTGCTAAACCCGCAACTCTTGCATGAAATGCATCCTTCCTGCATGACCAGTTGCGAACCGCACTCCGGGCATCCTGGCATAAAACCAAAATCCGCCATATCTATTTTTTCTCCCGCGCCCGCGAACGGGAGTACTTCCTGCTTTTCAGGCCGGGCAAGCACATCTTCTACTTGAGTCACCGCTCCTATGTGCTGTTCCAAAGTTCTACCCAAGGCATCCGGCAAAGAAAGTACGGTGCCTTTGTCGGTAAAGACCGGCATGGGGCCTCTGATTCCTTTCAAGTGGCCAACTACTTCTTGAGGCCTCACGCCCGATCTCAAAGAAAGCGAGATTAAACGACAAATCGCCTCTGATTGCTCCTGAAAGAATCCGCCTGATTTTCCAATGGTGGCAAACACTTCAAACGGCACGCCCTTTTCATCATTGTTAATGGTGATATACAGCTTTCCGTATCCGGTTTTAATGCGATAGGTCTTGCCGGACATAATCTCCGGTCTGGGACGGGGAGTCCCAATTTGCGGCACCATCGGAACTTCTTTTTCTTTCAATCCTTTAACCGGGGTTTCGGTTGGAGCAATGATATTCTCTCCGGTTCCCACATTGAGAATCTGAATAACCCTGCTGCCATCCCTGTACACCGTGCACGCCTTGCATCCCATGCGCCAGGCCTGAACAAAAGTGTCGGCAATCTCTTCTTTGGTGGCAGAGTTGGGAAAGTTCACGGTCTTGGAAATTGAATTGTCCACATGCTTCTGAAACGCGGCCTGCATTTTCATGTGATTGAGCCCCGAAATATCCATGGCAACCACAAATGTCTCGCGCAATTCTTTGGGCAGATATTCCAAATGCTGAATGGTGCCTTTATCAATAACCTCCTTTAAGATGCTCTCCTGCTCTTCTTTGGAGAACTTCAGGGCGTCAAGCGACTTTTTAAAATGCGAGTTGAAATACTTGTATTGCAAGCCGTCCTTATCTTGTTTGATATACGCCAGCGCGAAATTTGGCTCAATGCCGGAAGACACATCAAACATCATGGAAATTGACCCTGTGGGAGCAACGGTTGTCAGCGCGGCGTTTCTCATGGGCTTTCCAATGCCCCACTCTTGAGCTGTGGCGTGCGGAGCTTTCTTTTTGGCGAACACGCTTTTTTCATAGTTAGGGAAGGAACCCTTTTCTTTCGCCAGCTCTTGAGACATGCCGTATGCCTCCTTGTTGATGAATCCCATTACTCTTTCCGCCGTGGCGAATCCTTCTTTGGAGTCGTACCGCACGCCCATTTGGTACAGCATATCCGCGAACCCCATAATGCCCAAACCGATTCTTCTGTTGTTCATGGCAAGATCCGTTACCTGCTGAACGGGAAAATCAAACTTATCAATCACATTATCCATAAGCCGGGTTGCAGAACGGGTAACAAACTTCAGCCGCTTCCAGTCCACTTTCTTGTCCTTTACGAACAACGCAAGGTTAATGGATCCCAAATTGCAATTATCATACGGGTGCAAAAACTGTTCGCCGCAAGGGTTGGAACACGCTATGGGACCCATATCCGGCAACGGATTGGTGCGGTTAATGGTGTCTATAAAGGCAATACCCGGCTCTCCGTTTAACCAGGCGTAATCCACAATTTTATCAAAAAGTTCTTGAGCGGTGATCTCCATGTCTTCGGCCCTGTCCACCGCTCCATTGGGATGGCGAAACACTTTTCGCGGCTTTACCTTTTTGCCGTTAAACGAGCAGTACCACTGTTTGTCGGGATTCTTCTGGAGCTGTTCCATGAACTCGTCCGTCACCGTGACGGAGATATTAAAATTGCGAAGCTCCCCCTCCACGGTTTTCGCGGTGATAAAGTCCAAAACATCGGGATGATCAACGCGCATCATGGCCATATTTGCCCCGTGCCGGCCCTGCTGTTTTATGGTCGCGAAGGCCGCGTCATACACCTTTAAGAAAGAAACGGGTCCGGACGCTTTTCCGCGCGACTTCTTCGTGGGGTAGTCGGCCGGACGCATTTCAGACAAGTCAAAACCCAAACCGGATCCCGCCTGCTGGAGCAGGGCGGCGTCTCGCAATGTCTGAAAAATGCTCTCCATGGAGTCATGAATGGGCAGAACAATGCAGTTGGCGATAAGCGGGGTGTCAGACCCCGCGTTCGTGAGCGTGCGCCCAGCCGGGGTATATTCCTTGCTCGCCATAACATCAAAAAAATCCCGCGCAACCGCCTCCGCGGCCCGTTCGTCTTTCCCGTATTTTTTTTCAACTTCAGCTATGGAATTCGCGACTCTCAAAAACATATCCGCCGGGGTTTCTGGATTTCCCTCCCGATCTTGGGCGAGATAACGCTTCTTCATCATCTTGAGCGCGTTCTCTGAAAACCGGCTGTTTACGGATTCTTTTTCCTTCTTTGAGAGTTTGAGCATAAGCGAGAGGGATGCCCCGCGCGCGGGGCTAATAAATGGAATTAACGACCTGATTTTTCTAACTTTTGAATCTCTTTCTCAAACGCTTTTGGACTCCTGAAATT
The DNA here is from genome assembly GCA_016203455.1 of Candidatus Wildermuthbacteria bacterium. GTDB lineage: Bacteria > Patescibacteriota > Minisyncoccia > Minisyncoccales > UBA10102 > JACQMR01. Next base: position 16,665 of record JACQMR010000014.1, on the reverse strand, counting down.
ACGGTGCACGGAAGCAAATCTCAAATACGCAACCTTATCAACATCTTGAAGACGCGAAAGAACACTATGCCCGATTTCCTCTGAAGAGACGGCTTCTTTTTCCAAATTGAAAATATCATTCTCAATCATGGCAACCATCTTCTGGAACTGCTCCTCTGATACCGGCCGTTTCTCCAAGGCCTTTCGGAGGCCCAATTCCAGCTTATGGCGGGCGTAGGGTTCCCTGGAACCGTCGCGCTTCTGAACCTCCAACCCGAATAATTCTATCCGTTCGTATGTGGTGAATCTGCGCTTACAAGCCAAACATACCCTTCGGCGCTTAATGGCGCGCTCCTGATCGGCCGATCTGGAATTTGTCACCTGCGTTTCCTTTCTGCAAACAGGACATTTCATGCCATATCAAATCAACAGATTGTATACAGATTATCAAAAACCATACAAGAAAAATCCTTCGCGCACTTTGTATTTTATCATTCGGAAAACCCGTGTCAAATAACCGCTGTGGAGAATTCCAAACACCCCATACCAGGCATTGATGTCCTATCAATGACCGCTCTTGACTTTTTGTCCTAACTATAGTATACTTATGTCCATACCCTGAAAAGGGTATATTTTTATGAAACAAAGCAATACGCGCAATATGCTTGCAGGAATAGCCATGTTTGGCACCCTGCTCTCTCCCGCTCAAGCGCCGGAAACGGCAGGGGATCCGTCTCCCAGGACAGAAATCGCAACTTCATTTTTTCAAACAACGCATGGGGAAGAGCTTATCTTCTCCCAGGGAGCGTTGGTGGCGGTATCTCTCCTTGACACGCCCAAACGCGTGGAGCGAGTCATACACATCATAGCGACCGGATATTCCTCAACGCCCGAACAAACAGACGACACCCCGTTCATTACGGCATCCGGAACACTTGTGCGAGACGGAATTGTGGCGGCAAACTTCCTCCCTTTTGGCACAAAGATAAGGTTGCCCGAAGTATACGGAGAAAAAGTGTTTGTCGTTGAAGACCGCATGCACCCGAGAAAACAGTACATGGTGGATGTCTGGTTCTCAAACTACGAACAAGCCAAAGAATTTGGAGCAAAAGATACCCATATTGAGGTGCTGGAGGACTAGGACAACCATAGGACATTTGAACAAAAACAGTCCGCCTCAACGGCGGACTGTTTTTTTGTGCCCGGGGTGGGATTTGAACCCACACGACCTTGCGGTCACGGGATTTTAAGTCCCCCTCGTCTGCCAGTTCCGACACCCGGGCATTCGCTTTCCTGCGCATCTCGTGAGGCCGAGATGGGAATTGAACCCATGTATAAGGGTTTTGCAGACCCTTGCCTTACCACTTGGCTACTCGGCCATTACCCTTCCTTTTTTATGCTATCCAGCAATTTCTCTATCTTGTGCGCTTCAGCGGTTTTTGTTTCCAAACGCCATTCTATCTTGGGAACAGGGCGCATCTTCAAACGCCTGTTTAATTCCTGCTGAACCTGATACACCTGATACTTCAATGACTTCACGAAATCCAGCCCTTTTTCTTCTGGCATCACACTAATATAAACCCGGGCTGACTGCAAATTAGGAGTTGCCTCAACTCTGGTAAGAGTTGCCAATACGCCGTCTTCCACATCCAACTCCCTCAAGAGGATTGCCCCGATTTCTTTCCGCAATAACTCATTTACTTGTGGAACGCGTTCGGTCACAATACCGCTAATTGAGTTTCTATAACAAAAGCCCTTAATATATCCCCCTGCTGAATCTTCTCTGGCCCCTCGTACAGTATGCCGCATTCTTCACCCGCGATTGCCTTGCCCGCGTCCTTTTTCTGCTTTTGCAGGTTTACCACCTTCCCCTGGCCCACCACCTGTTCTCCTCGCGTAACCTCAAGTTTACTGCCTTTCAAAATCTCTCCGGACCCCACTCTCCCCCCGACAATCTGCCTGTTTTTATCCGCGAGAAATACGGCCAATACTTTTAGAGACCCAAGCTCCCTTTTTACCGTCTCGGCGGCCATGCCTTTTTCCATAAGGTCGCGCACGCGCTGAATAAGATCGTAAATCACTTCAAATGTCTCTATAACCACTCCTTCTCGTTCCGCCAAATCCGCCATGCCGGCCTGCGACTTGGCGCGAAACGCTATAATCCTGGCCTTGGTGCCTGCCGCCGTCCTCACATCACTCTCTCCAATCTCTCCAACACTTTCATTCACGAAGCGCAAAGCAATCTTTTCTTGCGGAATCTTCAATAATACGCTTTTCACCACTTCTAAAGAACCCTGAACATCCGCCTTCAAGATAATATCAAGAGTGGGAACGCCCTCCGCCGCCTTGTGCCTGTGAAACTCTTGCGCCACAACAGGAACAATATTTTTTACCGCATCTTCTTCGCGCGAAAAAACATGAAACTCTTCTCCCACCCCGGGAACTCCCTGAAGCCCCACAACAAGACAGGGAAAAGAGGGGAGCGCGCTCTCCGCGGAAATACCCCGGGAATCCTCCAAAATCTTTACCTTGCCCCATGCCGTTTGAGTGCCCACAATATCTCCCGCGCGCAATGTGCCGTCTAACACCAAAAGGGAGGCCGCGGGACCTCTTTTTTGATCCAGGAAGGCCTCAATAACCAGTCCGCGGGCAGGCGCGCTTGCATCGGCGGAAAGGTCTTCAACTTCAGCAATCAACAAAATCATTTCCAAAAGCTCCTGAATGCCTTGCTTTGAAACCGCGGAGGTCAGCACGCACGGCGTCTGCCCTCCAAAGGCCTCCACCAGCACTTCCTCTTGGGCCAACTGCTGTTTTATTTTCTCTGGCTCCGCCCCGGGTTTATCTGCTTTATTAATGGCGACCACCAAGGGAATGCGCGCTTCCTTTGCCTGACGAATGGCCTCTTTGGTCTGCGTCTGAACCCCGTCGTCCGCGGCGACCACCAGAACCCCTATATCCGCGGCTTTTGCTCCGCGAGATCTCATTGCGGAAAACGCCTCGTGTCCCGGCGTATCCAAAAATGTTATGGATTTCCCGCCGATTTCCGCGACATAGGCGCCAATGCGCTGGGTTATGCCTCCCGCCTCTTTTGCCGTAATGCGAAACTCTTCTTTAATCGCCTCAAGCAAAGAGGACTTCCCATGATCCACATGTCCCAGCATAACTACAATAGGAGGTCTTGTTGCCATGGGTCTTTTGTTATCGGTTATCTGTTATGTTGCGCGCGCTATCGCCTTCTCAATGGCTTCTTTCTCTTCCTCGGACAAAGCATAGGGAGACGCGCCGGTTTGAACTTCTTTGGCGTAAATCCTGTTGATATCCTTGCCGTAATGCGAGGTTACCACCACGCCGCTGTGTTCTTTGTTTAAAAACGCCACGGAAAAGCTTTGATCTCCTCCGGCCTCGCGAAAAGGATTGAAGCGCACAATCCCGATCTTCGTTACCGCGCTTTTAAACTCATCCTCAAGAACGCGCATATCCTGAACAAGTTTTTCGGCGCGCCCCTCCAGAGCTTTTACTCTCTTTTCAAGCTCTTTTGGCAAAAGCTCCGCGTTCTCTTTATTTCTTGAAAACATAGATAGCATAATACTATGATTGCGAAGCCGCTTTCAGCGCGGTGTAGTTTTCAGCGTGGCGAAGGTCGCCTTCGCACACCTACTGGCGGACTTTGTCACGCTCGCCATGGCATAGCCATTTGGCGTAGCCAGGCCGTAGGTCCGCTTCGGCGGACCGAAGCCCGCTTTCGCGTATCTACTGCGGACTGCGTCACGCCGTAGCCACGCTTCAGCGTGGCGAAGGTCGCCTTCGCACACCTACTGGCGGACTGCGTCACGCCGTAGGTCCGCTTCGGCGGACCGAAGGCGGAGGCGGAAGGATTCGAACCTTCGATGGCCTTACGGCCATAACAGTTTTCGAAACTGTCCGATTCAACCGCTCTCGCACGCCTCCACGACGCGGTGGACCCGATGGGATTTGAACCCACAACCCCCTGACTGCCAGCCAGGTGCTCTGCCGTTGAGCTACAGGCCCGTGTCCCTGGGAGGACTCGAACCTCCAATCTTTTCCTTAGGACGGAACTGCTCAATCCAATTGAGCTACAGGGACTCTTGCGAAGTCCGCCATGACATATAGAATATCACAAAACAAGGGATACGGCAATGCCAATTGTACCCAAAAGCAGGGCGCGAAGCATACTGCGGGACTTGGCTCTAAACTGCCGGATACCGCATTGCCAAAATCAATTCTGCTACCCTGTGGAAAAACATGCCTTGCCCGTATTGACAAGTTTCTCTGTATTTCCAATAATGGCTTTTGTATTACGCTGAAAACAGGAATACGCCAAAAGGTCGCGAGAAAAACTTATCCATTATTTTTTATGATGCCAGAGAAAGAACACATGGGAGCGTTCGCCTTTGAAGGCGAGGATGAAACCGGAATGCCCGCGGAAGAAGACGAGGAGACCGAAGAGGCCGAGGCGGGGGAGGAACAGGAAGAAGGAGACGAAACAACCGACTGGAAGTAATTTACATCCGAACTTGCGCCCCATCCCCGGGCGACATAAAACCCCTCTTTTAGAGGGGTTTTATTGTTGATACAAACCCGCGGCTCTACAATATTCATTTCAACGCATTCGCCGCAAAGAAAGCCCCGGCCACGCACGCAGCCCAACTCACTATCTGCAAAGGCAAAGTTTCCCAGAACTCTTTTCTGTATCTCCCGCGAGCATAATTATAGAGATTTCCGGCCATCATAAAAACCCCCGAAACGCCCACAAACTCCCATCTCCCCGCTCCCAAGCCAAAACCAAGCAACAAAAACCCTATAAAATGCGCTATCTGATTAACCGCTCCTGAATGAAATTCCCCAAAGAACCAGCGCAATTTCTCCATCATTTCTTCTCTTTCACAGCATCCTCTCTCTTCGTGGCGTCTTGCGCCCGCTGACCTTCGGGATTTTGCTCTAAAAGCAAAATCTTATCCTGCAATCCTTTTAAAAGAATGTTCGTTTCGTGATCCCGCTCAATGAGCTGGTCTATTTTCCGGCTCAAGTCCTGAATCTGGCCGTCTTTCACATCAACCACTTTTTGAAGAGTGGAGATCATCTCGTTTTTCGCCTGAATGAGATCGGAAATTGCGTATGCCGGCTCTTCCGCGGGCGCGCCTTGTTCCGCGCGCGCCACAGAACCAAAAACCCGCTGTTCTTCGCGCGGTTCTCGCATCCGCGTCTCATCTCCTGAAATCAGCTCTGAAATAAACGATTTGTTCACCAAAAACATCATTCTTCCCCCTCTCATCTCTTTTTTGCACACATCTTGCTCTTGCGCGCCTTGAGAAAGCGCGTCTTTTACCAGGCGCATAATCAACCCGTCGGTCTTTGAAAATTCCCGCGATGCTTCAGCTATGGTAATAAAACTCTCCATGTCTTCCATGGTTTCATTATAACACGCCGGCAACGCTTTGGCCCAGGGGCAATGAAATTTTCCGCCTTGCTCGGTCTCTGATTGGGGTCGCGGCTTGTCCGGTCTCATAACCGTACTCGAGGACAAGCAGTATATGATCACGGTACGCGAAAACATGAACAATATCAAGAAAGTTGCGAAGTTTTACAACTATGACTTCCTCAATGCCGGTAAGTAACCAATTCTTGCCCACCGTGTGCCCTTGTGGCGAGCTTTGTGCCGAGAGTAAGAGTTTGCCACCAATTGCGAACCAGTCGAGCCGTAAAACGAATTTTGAAAGCGTGGGACGATTTGCTTAACTTCTCAAAAATTAAGCAAATTATATCGAGTCATAATTGCTTAACAATTCTAATCTTTCGGTTTTTTGGATTTAGAGTTTCTATCCGCCTAAATCTTTTTGACGATTTCCGCTTGCTCAGAAAGCCACTTATCATAGTCCGGTCCTGCGAAACTCGGTTCACCACCGGTGTCGATATACTTCTGGATATCCTCCCCTGCGAAACGCATAAGGGCATCATAATAATTAACGAGATTATAGGCGGCGTCCGAGGCATCACGATCAGTCCACTCAACACCGAATTCTCGCTTAACCAATTCTTTTAGCTCATCAATTTTCTTTTTTGATGGAATCATGGCTTTTATTATTTGCTTTCTCCGGATCAGGTAAGGCAACCATCAAATCCCAGAGCTGACGTACCCTGTCCTTCTTGTCCGGGACATCTTTATAAATCACCTCAACCTTAAATTTTGGATTCCGCTTCTTTCTCATTATTGCTGTTTTATGCTTCGCGCCATGCGATCTACAACACTATCAAGATCAAATGTCTCGCGTTCGCCCTCGCACGCTTTACGATCGGCTTCGTCATAATTGCCGCATTGTGTAGCGCGAGTGGTAAAGGTGAAAATAATAGTCTTATTGTCTTTCGGAAACGCGTAGGCGTATTGCGTATAAATACTGCCGGCCGCGCCTTCCACAATGCTTGTGCGACAATACTCACGATTATCAACCAAACGCTTTTCTGTCTTACCGGCCCGAGCGGTTTCTGATCCAGCTTCAGTACAAGTATATGGTTCGTTCAGAACCTGAATTTGTGGTGGCCAGTCCTGCGTATGGATGTAGGTAGTGAGCAAAGTTTCCGGATACTGGAACGTCATGCCGGTTTTGCTGTCCGTCATGGTTTTCCAAAAGTCATTATTTCCACCCGGACATGCGGTGAACTCGCACTTGGGTCCGGTGCGGCCGACGTATGAACCATCCGGGCATTGTTTGGCTTCCTGAGTGCAAGCGACCTGATTGGAATCCGAAGTGTTTAATTGCCAAATCGAATAATTCAGATATCCAGCAAAACTGACCCAGAGAATATATGGCACGAGAAGCCAAGCAGCCGGTTTGGAGATTTTCGCAAAAACGATGATCGTGGCAAGAATAGCAAGCCAGAGGAATACGATCTCAATAAGCGCACCACCGGGACTGTGCAGACCGAAAAAGATAATCGACCAGAACGTGTTTAAGACGAGCTGACCGAGGAATATACCGAGGGCGATTTTTACATCCCTGCGATCTAGTCCCTTTTTCCAAACAAGGTATGCCGCGATACCCATAAGCGCAAAGAGTGTTGTCCAGACGGGTCCGAATACCCATGCCGGAGGATTGAGAGCCGGCTTCACGATTCCTACGTACCAGCCAGCAATGGACGGAGTCGTAAACACCGAGCCGATAATACCGGCTAGCTCGGAAACTACGATAGCGATGATCAATTTAAAAGTATTACTCATAAATTAATGATCTAATTCGTTATCGGAAAACTGGCTTTCGATCACTGCTTTGCGATACTTGAGCATTTCCAGGTCTTTCTTAAGCTCAGCGTTTCTCTGCTGTTCCTGGGCGAGTATACCCTCAAGTGCTTGAGCCGAATACTTAAAGTCTTCTTTTAGGTGCTCTTTTAAGTCCTGCATGCCCAGGGTTTTATTCTCAACCTTGAGCTTTGCACCGAGGATTGTGATCTCCTGATCAGACTCCTGAATTTCCCGGTCCTTGACGGTAATCTCGCCCACAATTTCGTCAATCAAATGTTGTTTTAGATTTGTCATATTATTATATTTTAAGTTTATTTTTTCTTTTTAATATTTTTAAGGTCACGTATAACATGAATTGTATTACGTACGCGCCGGGACATTTCGTCGTATGGTATTACAGTTATATTTTTTAACCCCTCGTTAAGTAAACGAAAGTCATCCGCTTTTTCTTTGTTCTTTTCAAATTCGGCAGTAGTGCCGGCAATAATAATTCCGCGGGGTTTGATGATCCGTAGGTTAATACCAAGCTTATCGGCCAACACACGGCGAATTTGATCAGCATTCTTGGTTATTGAATCGAGATATTTTTCGGTTTGCGATATCGCTTTGGATATTTCGCCACTCCAATAATAGTTTTTATGGCTCTTATCTTGCAGAAGCAACCGGGCAGACGGAACTTTAATCTCGATGACATCAAGATAATCATCGGTGGTGATTACGCAAAAATCCGGAAAACGAATATCCACCCCGATGTTAATTTTCTCTAATTTTTTAATATAGCCGTCCTGAAAAAGCAGGATGTACTTTCTAAAATAGTCCTGCCAGTTGCTCTCCCCATATTTTTTCTTGGTTCTATCGTCAAAGTCGCTGATCAACTTTTCCAGGTAGAGTAGCTGTATACTCTGCTTATTTTTATAAACGGAGGTGACATCGAGATTTTTACCCTTGGCACGACTATAAATCTTAGGGAGAAATGCAGTCAGTGCATTGAGATCATCTCGTGAAAGTATGGCCGGATTAAAGTCTTTAGTTAGCAGTTCGGCGATCATACCTCGCTCGTAAGTAAAAAACTTCTCTTTTGTTGTAAAAATCTTGGGGAAAACCGAGCTCAGATAATTATTCGTCAGCTTCAATCCGACTTCTCGTTTTTTCTGGAAAGTTGAGTTGTTGAGCAATCTGATATCGGTAAGAGTAAAGTATACGAAATACTTCTTGCCGATTTTCTTAATTTGACTACGTTTTTCACCTGTGATTATGAATTCAAACTTTTTAAGTTTATGAGATAGGACTTCAAGAATATGCTTGCCGCCATTAAATCCACCGCCGTCTTTTCGTAAAATCTTCGGCTGTTCATTGCCGAAATAATAAATCTTAAGGCCGTTCAGCTTTTTGCCGTAAAAAGTGCTCTTTATTACATACTCATTCTTTTTATTTTGCATATCTTTATTATCCAACCACCTCAAACAAATCCTTTGGTTTCTCGATCGCACGGAAGTCCCATGTGCCAAAGTTACCGGAAAGATTGACTGCCCGAATCCACTCCCTGGCGGCCGCCCATTTAGCTTCATCCTGCTCGGTCTTCTGTCCCTTTACTTCGAGCATGACGTATCTGTCGTCCTCGAATTTGATAATAAAGTCTGGATAGTATGTATGTACTTTACCTTTCCAGAGATAATAAATCTCGAAGCCGAGGTGGTCATTTTTCACCCACGAGACAAGGCCCGGCATGCGCTCGTGTTCCAGCTCAAATGCGACAGAGCCTTCCCATTTACTGTCGATCACAATGTGGCTGATCTGACTTTTTTCGACCGGCTGTGTTGGCTTACTCGTATACCATACCGGAGCTGTGGCCGTACTTCGCACCGGACGGACAGAATCGAATATGGCGACCGGATCTTCCGAGCTTGAGCTTTTTATGAAAGCTGATAGATGCTCAACAATACGCTGGATATTAAGGGCAACAACAATCCGGCGAAGTAGTTCCGTATGTTCAAATTTTGGCACTTTGATAACCAGTTTCTTTGAGTCAGTAAATTCTTCAATCATCCGTAGAAGCTGACTGATATGACTAGCCGGATCACCATCCCAATTTTTGGCAAGCCGTTCACGCAACCGAACCGCCGCTTGTAATTTAACGGTTTGGAATCGTTTCTCGCTACCAATACTTCTTAAATCAACTTCTGTAAGCCGGGATAGGTCTGGCTTGCCATCAATGACAGGGGCTAATTCAACAACTGTTCTCGTTTCTTCCGCTGACAGCTCGAGGGGAGTAAGCTTGTCCCAGTCCAGCTCTAGAAAATAATTGAGCTTATAATCCACACGCAAAACATGTGGCCAGCGAATCTCAAGAGTCTTTCTTTCTTGAATCGGTTCAATTTTTGTTTTAGCAACCGGCGGTCGTGGCGGTCCCGGTTTCTCTTCAACCGGCAGATAGGTAAAAGGTACACCGAACACGGTGACGTATTCCGGCTCGGAAAGATTATCGTAGGAAATTCTGCGGAGCCCACGACCAACAACCTGCTCACATAAGAGCTGGCTGGTAAATGCACGGATACCGAGAATGTGGGTAACAGTCTGCGCGTCCCAACCTTCGGAGAGCATGTTCACACCGATAACACACTGAACCTTTTCTCCGGGCTTTCCTTCTTTGCCAACAGTGTTTACCTTTTCACGAATGGATTCGGCAAGCTCGCGTTTATTTTTAGTCATTTCTCCAGCTTCGTCTGACTCAACTTTATCAAGTGCGTCCTGATCAATGCGAAGCAAACCCTCTTTATCGCTCAACTCGCGTGTAATGACATGGCCGTTCTTGATAGCGTATTCTATTCTGGCCGCTGTGTTGGTCTTGTTACAGATCATAATCATTACCGGTGGCGTCTTTATCGTCGGGCGCAATTTCAACCAGTCTTCTTTTTCCTTCAGCCAGTCGGCACCAAGAATATCGATTGCCTGGGTGAGTAAGTCCGGCAGTCCTTCCTGTGGATCAACATTGCGATTCACATCGTCTTTGATTTCAGGGTAAATATGGAAAAGCTTTGATTTAAAATCATCCCCTATGGATGCGTCATCGCGTACCGCCACCTTCGGCGTTTTTACCAGACCGCTCTCAATAGCATCGTTCAAGCCGAAGTCGCTCACGATCCAACCAAACAACTGCTCGCCCTGATTATTACTACCAGTCGGCTTGAATGGCGTAGCGGTGAGATCGTATGTGCGAAGCAGTCCCCGGGCCCGGTGGAGACGATCAATACCGCTGATCCAGATGGTCGCTTTTTCCTGCTCCTCTTTTTCCTCATCGACAGCTGGACGGTGACAATGATGCGCTTCGTCGTTGATGACCAGTACATTTGTAGCTCCGCCGAAATCAGGAACCACACGTCGAACAAAAGCTTCGTCGCTTTCCGGTCCCTTCTTAACCACCTTAGGTCCGTAGTTTTCATTGACCGGAGCCAGAGTGTGCCAGTTTTCAATAACAATCTTCGCATCCAGAAGTTCCTGCCACATCGAAGACGGCACGATATTAAACTTCTGATAAAAGTTATCCTCTCGTTCAGGTTTCAACACACGCAATCGGTCACGAACAGTAAGTCCCGGAGCAATAATAAGTATATTTTTTGAAAATCGTGCATCGCCATTGTTTGCGATTTTATTCAAGGCTTGCCATGCAATAAGCATGGACATGACCACGGTCTTGCCAGTCCCGGTTGCCATTTTGAGGCACTGTCTCTGCCAACCTTCTTCCTCAATCGGAATAGTTATGCCGGTTTTTTCGCTCGGGCTTGCTTCGTTAAGCCAGATAGCTGTCTCAATAGCTTCAAGCTGACACCAGAAAAACGGATACTGACGTTGAGTCGTATCATTCCAGAATTCAAGAAGCTTGCGGGTCGTGCCGGTAACATTCGGATATCCTTTTGCCTTCCATTCCAGCACGCGCGGACGGATTTGATTGACCAGTTCTATCGGAACAAACTCACCCTGATCATCCGTACCTCTGCGACCAACACCGGAGAGTTTCCAGTAACCGGCCTTGCGTCGTCCTTCACGTAATTCAAACTCCTGCTTCTCACGCAAATACGCCCAGTGCTGTGTGGGTTCAGCGTATGCGTCGTTGACTATCAGTTTGTCGATATGTTTCTGGCTCATAAATTTTTAATGACAAATGATTCAATACCACGGTCGTCAATGATTTTCACAGCCACTTTTTTATGCTCACCCGGAACAAATGGCAAAGATTCGACTCCTGTAAAGAGCTCGATCAAATCCTGATCAACCGCACCGTTCAGAGTTTTGGCAAGCGAGCTCCAGTCATGCTTCGGGTCTTTCATGGGGAAAAATATCTGCTCTGGTAGGATGCTTTGCTCATCGTAATCGCTGTCGAGCATCCACATGGCAATGCGACGTGTGTCACCGAAATCAATTTCTCCAGTTATCGGATTGTAATAATCAAAACCACAAACGACAACTTTGTATGTGCCGTCTTTATTTTTTACCACCTCAACGTCCGGTTGACCGATAAGCCAGTAACTTTGATTTGAGGATCGCTTTTTGCGTAGATCGGCAGTCAAGAGATCAACACTCATCTGGGCTTTAAGTATAGTCCCACCCGGCCATTTAATCTGATCAATATCTTTTGCCGCTTCTGGATCAAATTGGAATGCGGCGAAAATAACAAAGTCGGGCGTGTCTTTCAGCTTACGTGCTTCGTTTATCGCTTCTTCAACATGCCTCTGCTCGAGTGCACCGTAATCCGGTCCAAAACTGATGATGGCTTTTTTGTTTGATCCTTTCTCGTCGAGGATTTCTGCACTGGCATGGATAAACCGGGTACCGGCCATTGGTTCAATGCGTGAGAAATTAATCACCTTACCTCCAGTCGCACGGATACCACTGGTTTTAAGCTCATCACGCCATACGGTCTGATTAGCCGTCTCGCCGGTTCGGGCAATCTCGTCTCCCTGTGTAGCGATCTTCGGCTCTTTGCCGTCAAATGGTTTGGTACGCAAACTTGGCAATGCCTCAACAGTGAAAGGTCCCGCTACGCGGACTTTTGATTTATCAACAAGTGGCTGATCATATAAAACTTCCACCGGAGCTTGCTCGTTATTTGCAATTGATTTAAGTGTAATATGTGGAGCCGTTTTATACTCAAATCCGCTTGAAACACCTTCTGTTGGATGTGCGAGCTTGAAGTAATCGAAATATGCGGTCATTAGTCTTTGCTTCGCTAGAGTAGTGGCGACACGCGATGTATCACAAGTAATCCATCGGCGACCCCACTCTTCAGCAAGGACAGCCGTAGTACCAGAGCCACATGTTGGGTCAATAACTAGATCACCCGGATCGGTAGTCATGAGCATACAACGTTGAATAACGAGTTGGTTGGTTTGCACTACATATACTTTATTCATTCCGCTTCCAGAAACAGTGTCGTCCCAAATGTTTATGAGAGGACTAATTGGAAAGTCATCTATAAAACGTTTGTATGAAAATGAATTCCCCGCAGGTACAATTCTTCCCGCACGAGCAAGTTCCTTTAAGCCGTCAACGTCTGTTTTCCAGTGCATGCCGGGAGATGGTTTATATATTTTACCTTCGTATTCAAAGGGTTGTTCTTTAACCCCACTTCCTGAGGATTGTAAAATTTGTAACCTGAAAATTTTTCCGTCTTTGACCAACGACCAATCATTCACTTCTTCTTTGGTCATGTTCCGGTAACTACCATCTTCCAACTCAACTTTGTTGTAAGCCTCGTAGCCATCTGTAGATAACTTGTATTGGTAGAGTTGTCGATATTTTATTTTCTTTTTATCTTTCGCATACCAAACGAGATAATCAGCGACATTATCAAGAGTATCTGCTCCAAGACCACCGGTCTTTTTGAAAGAAATCTGTGATACAAAGTTTTCTTTCCCAAAAACCTCATCCATCAACTCGCGCACATGGTGAACATTTTCGTCGCTAATCTGAACGAAGCAACTACCTGATTCATTGAGCAAATCTTTTGCCAAAAGGAGCCGGTCATTGAGGTGCGTCAAATAGCTGTGGATGCCAAGTTCCCAAGTATCCCGGAATGCCTTGATCGTTTCCGGTTCTGCCGGAATGTCGGCATCGTTGTTGTCTTTGACTTCGCGCTTGTTAACGAACGGCTGGAAATTTGAATTGTATTTGATGCCATAGGGAGGATCGATGTAGACCATCTGAACTTCACCGGCCATACCTTCTTTTTTGAGTAGACTGTTCATTACCAGGAGAGAATCACCGGCAATAAGGCGGTTCGTCCAGTCTTGATCATGGCTATAAAATTCAAAGGCCTTGCCTAGTGGCAATGCGTTCTCTTGCGATTGAAAAAGTGAGAGCTGTTGCTGACGCGATTCGGTTTTCTTTTTTAGAAATGCACGAATGACACGTGTCGAGTCGATGCGTTCGTGAACGTGTAAACTTATGTTGCGAACATTCACTTCTTGACCCTCTTTTTTTCCAGCCCAGCTCAAGTGAGGATCGATGTAGGGATCGTGTGCATATTTGGTGTATCCGTTGAGCTTATCCGTCTGGCTCGAGACCAAACCAATCGGTGGGTTGTTCTTGCGCTTCTTACCGAGATGGGAGTATGCCTCGATCTTTATCTCTTTTTCTTTTTTAGATGGTTTCTTTGGCATATTATTGATTGTTATTTACGGTCTCACTCGCAAAAATTGTCGGGAGTGTGTTCTTGGGAGCCATAACGATTGGCCACCAGAACGATGATCCTTTCCACCCTTCCGACTCATTTCCGTTTACCCGAATCAGAATAAGAGCCGGGATATCTTCCGCAATTCTAATTGCAACGGTACGAGCGGTCTCACCGCTACCACCATCGGGTCCATCGGAAAAACGTCCGTCCGCTTTCTTCCGATTAATATTACTGTCGGTTCGGATTACCACCCATACCTTGCCTTTTTGTGAAGCGTCGAGGGAGTTTTTTGATAAGTGTTCAATACTTGCCTTGTGCGCCTTTACGTCCCACTCATACCCTTGTTCTTCAGAAACAAAAGTCTTTTTTATCTTATCAAGCAGACCGAGAGCCTGATCCACCGAAATCATGAAGTGATCAGATGATGCCGTGACCTTCAGATCATTAATTTCTTTATCGAGTTCTTCTATGTCTTTCTTGATATTGCTTTTATAATCCGTCTGAAAGCCGATCGGTAGAAGTCTCTTATATGGCTTTAGAGTAGTGATGTTGGAAAGCATTATTTTGTTCGGAGAACATGGCGCAAGTTTGTCACTGGCGTCTTTCCGAATGAAATAAACTCCTTTATCGTGCGAGCCATTCAGGAATGCTTCCCGGAGCGTGTTATCAAATTCGTGAATCCGGCGCATGATTTCGTAAATACCACGCGTGGTGTAAAAACGTGTAACCGCCAAATCTTCTTTGGATCGAGCACCGTACATACGCGAGTGTTGCAAAACCGTATCCTGCTGAAATTTCTTCGGATTTCGGCCATAGTAAAAGCCGATCATGTTTTTTATAGTGATACCACGGTCCAAAATCTGTCCGCCAATAAAAATGTTAAGAGGAGTTCGCAGTCTAAGTTGTCCTTTGATGTCGAGTAGTGCCTTAACGTCTTTGTCGGAATTAACCTTTTCAACGACAAGCATCCCATCGATCAATGCTTTGGATACATTCTGTAAAACAGTAGCAAATTCCGGAAGTTTGATGTCTGTAAGTTCAATAGACTTTTTCAGATCGTCGTATGCGTCTTTAACCAACTGATCAAAGAGAGTCCGGTCTTCCTTTGCGATTTTTATCAGCTCTTCGTTAAGCTTATTTACAACATCTTCCTGCCAATTGTGTGAGCTTCGTGATTGCTCTGTATGAATAACGAAACTGTAATTTTCCTGTTTTTGTCCGGATTCCTCCTGCTGAATGCGCCGGATACAGCCTCCGACAATGAAATTCATGATTGAATTCCTGATCGTCTTGGTCGACGGGCTAGTAAACACCTCTTCGATTTTGAATGATCGGCGGTCAGCTCTTTTTAGCTTTTTTGTAGCCTTCAAGATTTCGAGCTCTTCCGGTGGGACTTCCTCGTAAACATAAGAAGCGGCCGTTCCTTCTTTTTCGCTTTCAATAAAATAATAGTCTCCACCCACATAATCTTTATGAATAGGCACAAGCACTGTAAAAGCTGGCCGCTTGGGAGGGAAAAGTCCATCTTCACTTTCGTCATCATCCGGCTGGAGATACAGAGAGTATGGTGTTGCGGTTACCTGCAAAAAGTCTGACTGCTCGACTTTGGTTCTTATTTCATCAATCTGCTTGGCGATCTTCCCTTGTTCAACCAGTCCGCTCTCTTTTTCTTTATGAAAACTAATACTTGCGAAATCAGCCTCATCATCAATGATAAGAATCTTTTTGTTCTTAAGGTCGGGGTAAGTATTCGTGAGATCATCCAGAACCCGCTTGAGATTGTTGATTTCTTTCTTGGCAACGATAATAAGCTTCTGGCTTAGTTCGTACGGCACCATATTTTTCGGGAAAAACATGATGTCATAAACTTGGGCCTTGTTGTCTTCCTCAAACTGGCCGAAGTCTTCATGCAACCGCTTCAGTGTCTGTTCAGTGAGTGGCTTCGTTCCTTTTGTAAGAATGATCGCAATGTCATAACCGTTATCAAATGCAAGAGCCATCACACCGAGGAAAGTTCTTGTCTTACCACTTTGAACCTTACCAAGCAGAATGCCCGGCTTTTTTGTACTAGTATCTGAAGCCATCAATTTCTCGACAGTATCTTCAATACAAGCTTTTAAAGCATCGTCGTCTTTACGATTTGCAGTGAGGGTATTATAGAAATTTCCTTTTTGGATCGGCATAAATTTATTTTTTGATCACCATATAGTCGCCCTCATTGCCACCAATACGGATATAATCCTCGCAACCATCAATTGAGATTTTCTTACATTTGCAGTAGGTGAGCTTTTTATGGGTATTCCAAAAAATCTCATCTCCGCAATGAGTGCATTTGTAGTAAGTCTCTTCTGTGGTTTTATTGGAGATTTCCTTTGGCATATATTTTATTGGCGATTATCTTTCACTGTTTAATATCCTCTCGAACGCTTCGAGGTTGCCCATGGCATCATTAACAGGATTGTGATCGTGCGCTGTAACTCGTAGCTTTTTCCATGAGCTCGCATTCGTGAAGTCACCCGTGAGTCCGGCATAGAAATCACCGATTCGTCTTGCTGAATGGCCGAAAGGATTTCTGCCGAGAAAGAGATGGAAATAGTAATTTATGAATTGCCAGTCGTAGGCCGGATTATCGCTAACGAATAGCGGTCTGAATCCCTTCTCCGTTACGGATAAAATCCATGTATCGAAATTTTCGAATGTTTCTTTGGTCGCACCTACTCCGTGAAATGTCTGCCGCGAAGGATAAGCGACCGCGCCAAAT
>JACQMR010000013.1 GCA_016203455.1 Candidatus Wildermuthbacteria bacterium | reverse complement strand
TTTGGTGCTTGGGATTTGGATTTTTACGGGTCTTGCAAGCGGGTGTTTAACGCTGTATGATAGAGAAAGCATGAAAAGCATTGTGTCATTCGGGTTTGAGGTTGCGAAAGTGGTGCTCATAGCTTTGGTTATCGTGCTTCCTTTGCGGGCTTTTGTGTTCCAGCCCTTTTTGGTTAAGGGGGATTCCATGGAAACCAACTACCATAGCGGGGATTATCTTATCGTGGACGAAATTTCATACCGTTTTTCAGCGCCGGAAAGAGGAGATGTTATTGTCTTGAAGTATCCCCTGGATACTTCCCAGCGGTTTATTAAGCGGATTATCGGGTTGCCCGGGGAGACAGTGGAGGTCAAAGGCGGAAAGGTTACCATATATAGAACGGATATAGCGCCTCTTGTTCTGGACGAGACAGCGTATTTGCCTGAAACCCTGGAAACTCCGGGAGATGTGCGTGCTTCTCTTGATGACGGCGAATACTTTGTCATGGGGGATAACAGGCCGTTCTCTTCCGATTCCAGGCGATGGGGGGTTCTTCCGAGAAAAGACATTATCGGGAAGGCATTGTGGAGGGTGTTTTCTCTCAAGTCATTTGTGCCAATGGAACAATTCGTGGAACAGCATTAAAAAAATGTCAAAGCAATCAAAATTTCAAACGCCTGCGGGCATGCACGACATATTGCCAGAAGATCAGCCGTATTTTCAGCGGATTTTTCAGGCAACAGACGAAATCGCCCAGTTTTACGGGTTTGAAAAGATCACGGTTCCCGTGGTGGAAAACATTGAACTGTATGAGCGGGGTACCGGTCTTGGCACGGACATCGTGGAGAAAGAAATGTTTAGCATAAAAACCAAGGGGGGAGACACCCTTGCTCTTCGGCCCGAATTTACTCCGGGCATTGTGCGCGCGTACAACCAGCACGGCATGCTGTCTTGGCCCCAGCCGGTCAAGCTCTATACCTACGGCCCTCTTTTTAGATACGAGAATCCGCAGGCGGGAAGGTTTCGGCAGTTTCATCAGATTGATTTTGAGGTGTTTGGAGAGCAGAGTCCTGCGATTGACGCCCAGATTATCCAGATTTTTTATACCGTCTTGAAAGAGCTTAAATTCGGCCATTTGATCGTGGAGGTGAACTCCATCGGGGATGTTCAATGCAGGCCGTATTACAAAAAGGTGCTTGCGAATTATCTGCGCCCGCGCCAGAACGCGTTATGCCAGAACTGCAAGCGCAGGATGAAAGAAAACCCCTTAAGAACGCTGGACTGCAAAGACGAGAAGTGCCAGCGGGTAAAACTCCAGGCCCCGCAGATTATTGATCACCTGTGCGAAGGATGCAAGGCGCATTTTAAGTCCCTGCTGGAATTTTTAGACGAGGCCGATCTTCCGTATCATTTGGACCCTTATTTGGTGCGCGGCCTGGATTATTACACCAAAACCGTGTTTGAAATATTTACGGATAAGCAAATTCAGCCCGAAGAAGGAGGAGAAACCGTATTGCAGAGAAGCGCGCTGGTTGGAGGGGGAAGATACGATAATCTTGTAAAAATTCTTGGCGGAAAAGATGTTCCCGCGAGCGGGGCCGCCGCCGGAGTGGAGCGCATTGTCGCTTTAATGAAAGAAAGGGGATTGCCTCCCGCGCAGATTCCCGGTCCCCGGGTGTTTCTTGCGCAGTTGGGAGATTTGCCAAAGAAAAAAACCTTAAAGCTCTTGGAGGAATTGCGAAAAGCAAAGATTAACATTGGGGAGTCCTTGGGGCGGGATTCTTTGCGCACCCAGCTTGCCAAAGCAGACAAGCTTGGCGTTGAGTACACCCTGATTTTGGGGCAGAGAGAGATTTTGGACGGCACCATTGTTCTGCGGAAGATGGATACGGGCGAGCAAGAAACCGTGCGAATGGAAAAGGTTGCCGATGAACTGAAACAGCGGCTCAAAAACAGTAAATAACATAGAGCGTTGTTGCATTAAAACTTAAACTCGGAGGTTGCGCATATATGCATGAAGATTGCGTGTTTTGCAAGATTATAGCCAAGGAGCTTCCGGCTGACATGGAATATGAAGATGAGAAGTTCGCGGTGTTTAAAGATATTAAACCCGTAGCTCCACTGCACTTGCTTTGCGTGCCAAAAAAGCATATTGTTTCTCTTAGTCACGCCACAGAGGCGGACAGGGGGTTATTGGGAGATTTGTTGCTAACAGCTCAAAAGGTCGCGTCTGGGAAGCGTTTGCCAGGATACAAGATAGCCATGAATGTCAACAGAGAAGGGGGGCAGGTGGTGGATCACATGCACTTGCATCTGATTGGCACGATAGAATGAAGACGATATATATGAGAACTACTACTCCAAAATTTGAGATAAAAAAGCAGGAACGGGAGACAAATCAGTCCCTGATTCGCAGGTTTACCAAGCGCTTGAAAGACAGCGGCATTTTGATTGCGGTAAAGAAAACGCAGTTTAAAAAGCGCGTAAAGTCAGACCAGGTGCGCCGCGCTCTTGTGTTAAAAAAGCTTATCAAACAGAAAGAGCAGGATCGTTTGAAAAAATTAGGCAGAATCTAGCATGATTTCAAAAGAAGCGTTAAAGGAGGATTTGAAAGCCGCCATGAAAGCGGGCGATTCGGTGCGCGTGGGAGTTTTGCGCATGGCGCTCGCCGCGCTTTTGGTAAAAGAAAAAGAAGGCGCGAGCGGCGCGGGCGTGTCTTCGGAGGTCATACAGGCGGTTATCGCAACCGAGGCGAAAAAACGCAGAGAATCAGCCGAAGTGTTTGAAAAGGGCGGAAGGCCCGAATTGGCGGAGAAAGAAAAACAAGAGCTTGCGGTTCTTTTGACCTATCTCCCCGCCCAGTTGTCGGAGCAGGAAGTTATGGAGCTGGCAAAAGAGGCAATTGCAAAATCGGGCGCGAAGACGCCCCAGGATATTGGAAAGGTTATGGCCTTGCTGGCTCCCCAAACCAGGGGAAAGGCAGACGGAGCTTTGGTAAATACAATAGTTAAGGGGCTTTTGCCCGATCGTTAATCGCATGAAAAAAATACTCTTTTCGTTCGCGGTTCTTTCTTTTCTGTTTGTTGGCGCTCCCGCGCACGCGGTAACGGCTCAAGAGATTCAAGCTCAAATTCAGGGGCTTTTGGCGCAGATTCAGCAACTCCAGGCACAGCTTGGAGAACTGCAGGGCGTGAGCACGGCATGGTGTTATAATTTTACCGCGAATTTAAAAATTGGAGACAGCGGAGAAGGCGCGAAGGCCTTGCGAACCGCGCTTATCAAGAACGGATTTCCAAACCTTGAGGCAATGGGAGGCGCGTATGAGTTTACCGAACAGATCGCTTCTGCCGTGGTTGGTTTTCAAGAGAAATACAAGAGTGAAATTTTAACTCCAAACGGCTTAACGCACGGGACCGGGTTTGTGGGAAAAAGCACAAGAGCAAAGCTTAACGCGCTCTATGGTTGCGGTGCGAATACAACGCCCCTTCCCGCGCCAGATTCAATAATTCTTGATCCTCCTTCTCTCGCGGTGATTTCTCCAAACGGAAGTCAACAGCCGGGAGGCGCGGAACAATGGGTTGTTGGAAAGACCTACGATATTACCTGGAAGTTTTCGGGACCTGCGGATAAGATTGTGCAGATTCAACTTATGCTTCCTGCCGCAGACGGACCCGTTCTCACAAATGTTGGCGCCGGCCTTCAAAGATATTCATGGACAATACCAGCGACCATTGCTCCGCGGAATGATTACAGGGTTGTGATTAGAGAACCTTATCCATCCTACGCGCTGATTGATTCCAGCGATGCCTATTTTAGTATTGTTTCTCCGCAGAATGTCCAAGAGCCCATAACGACTATGCCGATTTCTTCTTTGGGCATTCTTTCACCAAAGGCGGGAGATGCGTGGACGGTGAATTCAAGGCAGGTTGTGCGCTGGGAGGGAACGGATATTCAGGATATTTCGCTTATTTCGCTTGACGAGGTCTATGGAACGGCAAGGTATCATCTGGCATATGACACGCCCAACGACGGGGAGCAGGAGGTTTCCATAGGGTCTCTTGTGGAAAAACCCGGAGAATTTCAGATTGTTATTACGGCCCGCACCGCTTCCGGGATCTTGGAGGGAAAGAGCGGAGTGTTTAGGATCAATCCCGTTTCTCAAGGAGTTGGATCGCAGGCCCCTGCTCCGGAAATGGCGTATCCCGCGGATGGGCAAGTTCTGAATTACGGGTATCCCCACGGATACATGTTTAAAGTAAAACAGGTTGCCGGGGCAACCGGATATTTGTTTCGGTTTTTTCAGAACAGCGAAATGATTTATGACAACCAGCGCGATGGAGGGCAATTAAGCCCCAATGGAGAGTTTGCCGTATGGACGAATAATCCTTTCTACGGTCGTTTTAAAGAAGGAGATGTGGAGGTTCGCGCGCAGGCCTTGGTAGGCGGGCAGTGGGGTCAAACAAGAGTTATAAATATAAAACTTGTTCGTCCTGTCTCTGAAGTTCCCGCCTCTATTAGCGTGCTTTCTCCCAATGGAGGGGAAAGCGTGAATTCCAGCCCGTACACGATTTCCTGGAGTTCTTTAGGCATTGAAAAGGTTAAAATTTCCGTATGCGGAGATACTTCTTCCCCCGGTTCCAACGCGCCCGCGTGCTGGGCTCTTGCCGGAGCCGCGGGCGCGGAGCTGCCTTCCGCGGGCCAGGGCATGGATTCTTCCGGCGGATATTACAGATGGGATGTTGACTTTAATGCTCCGTATGTGCCTGGCAGTGTTAAGATACGGGTAACCGATGTAGCTACCGGAATATATGACGAGAGCGACGCGGCATTTAGCTTGTCGGCTCCTTCCGCAGGCGCTTCTCCTAATCAGTAAGGTATGGAGCAAACGCCACAAAAATTTTTTAGCAAAGACGCTTTTAGGGGCGTTGCTTTGGCAATCATTGCCGTGGTTATCGGCCAGGTGGTATTGGCGTGGCAGTATTATCGTCTGGAAGAAAAACGCCTGCCTAAAATTGAACAGGAGTTAAAAGAGCAAGCGCGGCATTTAGAGAAAGAGTCGGCGAGAAAGGCGGTTACCTCTTTTCTTGACGCGTGGATTCAAGATAACGCGGCTCTCGCGACAAGATTTCTCACGGAGAACGCGGTATTTCAGCAAGAACAGGGCGCGTTTTCTTTGGGGACGGAACTTTCCAGTTACAAGGTCTTGAGTTTGGATCTTGCGGGGCAGGGAGAGTTCAGGGCGCAGATTGAACTGTATGAGCAGGAGGGTCTTCCCCCGCAAACGCAGGTGTTGCGGGTATTGAAAATTCTGGATCTGTACTACATTGATTCCGTGGAAATGGCCGGTTGAAATTCGGGAGATATGATAACGACAAGAGGCGTAACGCGGGTTACGCTTTTTGTTTTTTTGTCTATGAGAACTTTGAGAAGCGTGCCCTCCATGGTTTCTTTGGAGAACCCCTGATCAAACACGAAATTGCCAAGGCCGTATGCAATCCAGGATTTTTTGTACCGCTCCACGGATTGCGCGACATGAGAGTGGTGGTTGACGATGATGTCCGCGCCCGCGTCTGCCGCGGCTTCAGAGAACATTTTTTGAAAAGAGTCCGGTTCTTTTTGATATTCCGTGCCCGCGTGTATGGACACCGCAACAATATCGGCGGTTTCTTTTATTGCTCGTATGCGTTCTGCTATTTCAGAAAGATTGGAAGCGTCCGCCCACGCTATTCCCGGGTTTTGGGCGCCCGCTTTCCACGCGGGAGACCCTTGGCTGGTGTACGCGAGAAAGGCAACGCGCGCGCCTTTTGTCTCAATGACAGCCGGCGCGTATGCTTCTGTTGCATTTTCTCCGGCTCCAACGGGAATAATGCCGGCCGTTCGCAAGCGGGAAATGCTGTCTCTCAAGGCGGGCATGCCATAGTCCAAGCTGTGGTTATTGGCGGCAGAAAGTATGTCAAAACCTGCAAAAACAAGACCGTTCAGGGTTTTGGGATCCGCGCGAAATGAATAGATACTCCCCACATTTTCTCCCTGATCTGAAATCTGGCTTTCCAGGTTTGCAAACGCGATGTCCGCTTTTTGTATGTCTTTTGCGATATTTCTAAACGGCCAGAGCCAGTCACCTTCGCCAGGGGCTACGGCGGACCGAGGGTCGCCTTCGCTGTAAGCTTCGGCGGACCGAGGGTCTTTATGTTGTGTCATCTGCCACTCCACTCCGCGATCAAGCATAATGTCTCCGGCAAACAGCAAGGTTATATACTGTTCCTCGCTTGTCACCGCAACTTGGTCGGGCCAAGTTTGAACGGGCCAAAATTTGTTGTGCCAGAAAAAAGCGGAGCCGGCCAGAATGGAAGCGTAAAGAAGTGTCCCAAGAAGATATGGTCTGAACTTTTCCATATATGTTAAGGGTATTCCAATGCGTATAAAATGTAAAAACCCCCAGGAAACGCTTGCGCGTTTTCGTTGGGGCGTTGGCTTCTGCTTTGCCCGCGAGGCAGATAGTCAGGAGACGATTTTATTGAGGGCGGTTTTTTGTTAGAGTGTATCCAGCATCATTCGCGGACTATTCCTTGACAGGTATCTTTAATAGGTATATCATATATGATATATAATAAAATCAGAGAAGAGTACAGAGTAAAGTTCCATACAGACAGCAAAACTTTCCGAAGTCCTGTTTTTGAATACATTGAAGAATTAACGGAAAAGGAGAAAGCAAAAGTGGTAAAGTATATTGAATTTTTGCGAGTTCATGAGGGATATTTAGACGAGCCGTATTCAAGGCATATCAAAGAAAAGATAAGAGAGTTACGAATAGATTTCGGTCGGAGTAAACATAGGATATTCTATTTTACCTTTGTGAAGAAAACTATTATTTTATTGCATGCATTTCTAAAAAAGACATCAAAAACTCCGATGTCTGAAATCAAAAAAGCGCAAGCATATTATCAAGATATTTTACAAAATATAAAAATGTATGAATAGGGCAAAAACCAATACAGCAAAGGATTTTCAAGAATACCTTGCTCAAAGCTTAAGGAGCATTCGATTTAAGAAGCAGTATGATGAATATGGCAAGCAATTAGAAATTTCATACCAAATTTTGCAGTTGCGAAAAAAAGAAAAGTTATCTCAAGTTGAGTTGGCGAGGAGATTAAAAACCAGTCAAAGCGATGTTGCAAGAATGGAAGCGGGTCAGCAGAATTTTAGCACGCGTACTCTTGAAAAAATCGCTTCAGTTTTTCGTCGCAAGCTTAAGATTGAGTTCATTGAGTAGGATTTAAGCATGCCTTGTGCGGATTGGATGCGCGCTGATGCGTATTAAGGGTATTCCAATGCGTATAAAATGTAAAAACCCCGCGGAAGCAATCTCTTGGCGAGATTGTTCCGCGGGGCTTTGGTGTCCGTCTCTACTCTGTGGCGCAGATAGTAAAGGACGGGCACGGGATTATTATTGTAGCGATGGGGGACGGTGTCGCTAGGACCGGCGTTTCTAGCGCCGGTTCTCCGCGAACCGGGTAGATAGACACGAGCCACCGGCCTGGCGGGCTGTCCGCGCCGGACCTGACCTCAACGATTACGGTGTGGCTATCCGTGATGTTGGTTGTGCGACCCCACGAGTAAATTTTGCTCCCTTGGGGACCGTCCCCGTCCGGGTCCACAAAGACCCGAACTTTTGCTGGGGGTACAAAGCAACACGGACCACCGGCGATTGCGGCCGAATCGTCTTTGACGATCGGCGTTGTCAAGATGACATCTCCGTCTTCGGTGATTCCTTGGTCAGCGATGCGGAACCTGGAAGTAACCTCGGTTGGCATGACCGGGGTTTCTTCGGTCATACTTATGCTCCCGAGTCCTCCAAACCCGCCGTCTTCCCATGAGTATGTGAAGTCCAAGAATACATCGTAGTCCATGCCATAGACTACGCTGGGGTCCGCGTTGCGGACCCGGTCAAAGAAGGCGACGGTCTTGCCCGGGACCGCCTCCCTTTCCGGGTCGTCGAGCAGGTGGGAGATGGACTCCCGGGACTCAATGGTCCCGGTTTGGCTATTGGTCCAGTATCCGGCCAGGGCGTTTCCGCCGGCCCAGAGGGCCAGCAGGATGCCCACGATGCCGATGATAGACAAGGAACGGTGCGTTATCAGTTTTTTCAAAGTTCCCTCCTCTTCGCCCCGCCCTTTTTGGGCTGTGAGCGTGGTTGGTGTATACCATCTCATTTGTCGTCTGTCAAGCCCGTGCGCGAGATGAGCATGCTGTTAACCCGTGTTTAATCTGTGGGGTAGTTTGGTTTTGCGGAGAATCGGGAAAATAATTGGGACAAAAATGGAAAAGAGGGTATGATAACGGATTGCCAAATGCTTGAGATTGCCAGCAAAACTTCCGTGAAGGTTCCCAAGAAAAAAATGACCCGCCTGGCGGAAGCTGTTTTGTTGAAAGAGAAAAAAGAGGATAAGGATGTTTCCGTTGTTTTGCTGGGGCCCAAAGAGATGCAAAGAATTAACAGGCAATACAGGGGCAGAGAATATGTTCCCAATGTGCTTTCTTTCGCGGGCGAGGGGTTTTTGCTGGGCGAGATCGCGCTATGCCCCGCTGTTATTAGGAAAGACGCGAGAGAGTATGGTATAACAAATGAATACGCGCTGTGTTGGATGTTTCTGCACGGATTGTTGCATCTGCTGGGGAGGGATCACGCAACCAACCAAGATCACAATGTAATGTCGGCCGAAGAACAGCACTATCTTTCTTTGATTTTTTCATGAAAAAACACCAGATTGTTGCGGGTTTAGACATTGGGACCAGAGCGATCAAGATGGCGGTTGCCAAAGTTTCTCAAGAAACCGGCGTTTTGGAACTTATGGGGGTAGCCCAAGAAGCGTCTGCCGGAATGAGAAAAGGAGTGGTGGTAAAGCCGGAAGAAACCTCAAAGAAGATTGCTTCGCTCGCCAGAAAGATGGAGCAGATTTCCGGAGAACGAATCTCTGAAGTTTTTTTGACCTTGGGCGGAAGCAGGGTGTGCGCTTTGCCTTCTCACGGACTTATCGCGGTTTCGCGGGCGGACAGCCATATTTCGCAAGAAGATGTGGACAGGGTTCTCCAGGCGGCCCAGGCGTTTTCTTTGTCGCAAAATCAGGAGGTGCTTAATGTGTTTCCCCGGCAGTTCAGCGTTGACGGAGACAAGGGCATAAAAGAGCCAATCGGTTTGAGAGCGGTGCGCCTGGAAGCCGATGTATTGGCCGTGTGCGTGTTTTCTCCGGACATGAGAAATCTTACGCAGGCGGTTATGGACGCGGGCTTGGAAATTGCCGATATTGTTCCCGCTCCTTTGGCGTGCGCGGCTTCCGTGCTGGACGACCAGCAAAAAGAAATGGGGGTCGCGGTTTTGGATCTGGGGGCGGGAACCACGGGCATTTCGGTGTTTGAAGAAGGCGATCTTGTCCATCTCGCGGTGCTTCCCGTGGGAGGGGAGAATATAACTTTTGATATTGGCATCGGGTTAAAGACCGATCACGAAACCGCAGAGAGAATAAAGATTGAGTTTGGAACATGCGTTGCTCCCAAGAGCAGAAAAATGGAGAAGATTACTCTTTTAAACGGCGAAGAGTTTGTGTTTTCGCCAAAGCTGGTTTCTGATATCATTGAAGCTCGAGCGAAAGAGATTTTCCAGCTGTTTGTCAAAGAGTTAAAAAAAGCGGGTTTGCGGAGTCAGCTTCCGGGAGGAGTGGTTTTGTGCGGAGGCGGGGCAAAGCTCTCAAAGATTGCGGAATACGCAAAAAAAGAATTAAAGCTCCCCGTGCGCGTAGGCGTTCCCCAGGGCCTTTTGGCCCTGGAAACCGATCCTTCGTTTTTGCCCGCGCTGGGACTGCTGGTCGGGGGGGAGGATTTTGAGGGCGCGCGGTCCGGCTCGTCCCCTTTTGGCAAGATTTTATCTTCTTTCAGAAAAATGCTACAGTCATTTCTTCCATGAAAACGAATATCAAGGTTATTGGCATAGGCGGGGCCGGAAACAACGCGATTGATCGCATGGTGCAGGCGGGCATCCGCGGGGTGGAACTCATTGCCGTGAATACCGACGCGCAGGATTTAAAAAAAGTGCGCGCCCATAAAAAGATACGCATAGGAAAAGAAAGCACCAGGGGATTGGGAGCGGGCATGAATCCGGAGGTAGGCAAGAAAGCGGCGCAAGAAAGCAGGGAAGAATTGTCCGCGGTTCTTGAAGGATCGGATATGGTGTTTTTGGCCGCGGGTCTGGGAGGCGGCACGGGCGGAGGAGCCATATCCACGCTGGCTGAAATCGCCAAGTCAAAAAAAGCGCTTACGGTTGCCGTGGTTACAAAGCCGTTCGCGTTTGAGGGTTTGTGGAGATCCCGTTTGGCCGAGCGCGCCCTCCAGGAACTCCAGGGCAAGGTGGATACTCTTTTGGTTATCGGGAACGATCAGATCTTGGGCATGGCAAACCAGGAGACCACGGTATTATCCGCGTTTTGGCAGGCAGACGAGATATTGCGCCAGGCGGTGCAGGGGATTTCAGATCTTATCGCGGTGCCGGGCATTATCAATGTGGATTTTGCGGATGTGCGGAGCATCATGGCCAACGCGGGCCAGGCAGTGTTTGGAGTTGGCAAAGCAAAGGGGGATAAGCGAATTGAGCAGGCGTTGGAAGCCGCTCTGCATTCGCCATTGTTGAACATGTCAATTAAAGGCGCTACGGGAGTTTTGTTTAACATTGCCGGCGGGGATGATTTGAGTTTAAGCGAGGTGAATGAGGCGGCGCGCAAGATCAAAGGGGAGCTTGCTCCCAGCTCAACCATTATTTTTGGAGCGGTGTACGACAAAGAATTGAAACAGGGCGAAGTAAAGATTACGGTTATAGCCACCGGCTTTAGAAAGGGAGTTTTCGCGTGATGCCGTTTTCTTGGGCTTGGTTTGTGTTTTGGGGGAGCGTCTCTTTCGCGGCGGGAGTCATTCTCGCTGTTTTTGTTGTTATTCCTTTGTTTGTTTCGTTCGGCATCATTGCGTTGAGCATAGCTTTTTTTGGCGTGTTTTGGAGAAGAAAAAAGGCGGTTGCTCCAGCTATATTGCTTTTGATGGCATCCCTCGGATTTTTGCGGGCGCATCAAGAGCGAGAAGGGATTCCAGTCGGCATGCAACAAGAGGCGCGCGTTGAATTTGAGGCGGCGGTTCTTCGGGAGGCATACGCGGAAAACGGATACGACAGGGTAGTCGTGGATCCGACAGGTCCTGCCGGAAAAATTCCGGGGAAGGTTCTGGTATTTACGGATATGTTTTCCAATCTTCGCCGGGGAGACCGGGTTTTCGTGAAAGGCGAGCTGGAAATCCCCCCGTCTTTTGATGATTTTGACTATCGCATGTTCCTTTTTAAAGACGGGGTTTTGTGGACCATGTTTCGCCCGGAGATTGAAGTCGCGGAGCCGGGCCGTTCTTTTTTTGAAGAACTGCGCCGGGCGTTTCGTTCAACAATAGAGAAAAGCATTCCGGCGCCCGAGTCCTTTGTGGCGAGCGCCATGTTTTTGGGAGACAGATTTTTGCCCGAGGATATGAAAACGGATTTGAACGCGACGGGAACGCGCCATATCATAGCTATTTCGGGCATGCATGTGGCGTTGTTCGCGTCCATGATAGGATTTTTGTTTTTAGCCATGGGATTGGGAAGGCGGCACGCGTACGCGGGAACCATTCTATTCGTTTTTTTGTATATTTTGCTTACGGGATTCCAGGCATCCGCGGTGAGATCCGCCATTATGGGAGGGGCATTCTTTGCGGGGGGAATGACGGGCAGGAGGAATGATTCCCTGCGCATGCTTGCCGTTTCCGCCGCGGCAATGCTGTTGTTCAAGCCCTTTCTTGCCCGGTATGACGCCGGATTTCAGCTTTCATTTTTGGCCGTTCTCGGGATTGCCGTGTTTTTGCCTTTTTTGAAACGAGTGTTTGAAAAAGTTTTTAGGAATAACGGCATACGCGAGATATTGGGCATGACGCTTGCTTCGCAGGTGTTCACCTTTCCCGTGTTGGCGCTTTCATTCGGTTCGTTTTCCGTTATTTCCGTTTTGCCAAATTTGCTGATTGTTCCCTTGTTGCCCGTGCTTTTCGTGTTCGGGTCCGCGCTGATCGCGGCAGGCACGGCGGTTTCGTTTTTGTCGGGATTTTTGGCTTTGCCCGCGTACGCTTTGCTGTCTTTTATGCTGTGGGCGATTGGAGTATTCGCCCGCGTTCCGTTTGCGTCTGTCGCAGTCCCGCAGGCGCTTGTTTTGTTGGTTGTTCCGTTGAGCATTGCCGCCGGTATAGCGTGCTGGCGCCGAAACGAGCGCGAACAGTTTCCGCATAAGGCGGTTTGAATGATATGATCAAACAATAACCGATAACAAATGGCGAATAACCAAAAACGCGCGCCAAAGGCGCGTCCGCCTCTGGAAAGAACGGAAAAGATTGGAAATTGAAAATTAGGAATTAAAAATTTTAGCGTATATGGCAGAAAAAGCATGGGTGGTCGCGGTAAGCATGGGATACGGGCACGAGCGCGCGGCGTTTCATCTGCGCCATCTCGCGAGGTTTCATAGAGTGATGAACGCGGACGATTATCAGGGCATGCCCGCGGCAGACCGGCTTTTGTGGAGAGAGACGCGAAGGGTGTACGAATTTATTTCCAGGTTTAAAAAAGTTCCCTTACTCGGGGATGTCGTGTTTTCTTTTATGGACAGAACCATGGCCATACGGGATTTTTACCCCAAAGAGCAGGAGGTGGAAACGGCGGGGTTCCATGTGAGAGCCGTGTGGGCTTTGATGGAAAAGAAGAACTGGGGCAGGCATTTTGTAAAAAAGCTCGCCGAAAAACCCCTTCCCGTGATTGCCACATACCCTATCCCGCTGTTTATGGCCGAGTATTTCAATTATCCGGGAGAGCTTGTGGCCGTGGTTACGGACGCGGATGCCACAAGGGCGTGGGCGCCTCTTGTCCCGAAGAAAACAAGAATACGGTACGCCGCGACAACGGAACGAGCCGCGGGTCGTCTGGCTCAATACGGCGTGCCGGAACGCAATATCTCGCTTACGGGCTTCCCTTTGCCGGAGAGTTTTTCCGGGCAAGACGGTCTGCTTGCGTTAAAGGAAGATTTGCGGAGGCGTTTGGTTCGCTTGGATCCTTCAAGAAAATATCTCGCCAGATATTCGGATGTCGCGCGCAGGTATCTTGGCAGGGTCCCGGAAATCCCCGGGAAAAAAGAGCCGCCCGCGGTGATTTTTGCCATAGGAGGGGCCGGAGCTCAAGAAGATATTGCGTCGGGACTTTTGGAATATCTTGAACCGCTGTTGCGTTCCGGGCAGATTGTTCTGCGCGTTTCTGCCGGCACTCATGCGAGGGCGGCGGATCGTTTGCGCAAAAAAGCGGAAGATATGAAGTACGAGAGATTTCAGGTTGAGGTGCTTTATGAAGAGCGGGAACAGGAGTATTTCAAGTCGTTTGATCTTGCCGTAGAGAAATCGGATATTCTGTGGACCAAACCTTCGGAACTTTCGTTTTACGCGGGTTTGGGCATTCCCCTGCTTTTGACGCCTCCCATTGGATCTCAAGAAGTGAGAAATCAGGAATGGTTGCTTGCCACGGGGTCAGCTGTTGCCCAGCTTGACATACGATACGCGGCGGAGTGGTTTAAGGATTTTTTGGATGCGGGCGTGTTTGCCGAATGCGCCATGCAGGGGTTCATAGAAATGGAAAAACAGGGGACAAGAAATATTGAACGGTTGCTCCGAGCGTTATGAAGCGCGCCGTTCTTGTCATATTGGGCGCATGTTTCGCCTTAGGCGGAGCGTCGTTCGCGTACCTGTTTTTAGGGAGCGCTCCGGCGCCGCCCGAAATTTCATGGGGCGTGAATTTTTCGCAAAAACATGCGGAACATCTCGGTCTTGACTGGAAAGAGGCGTACAGCGCTTTGCTGGAGGATTTGGGGGCAAGGCGCGTGAAACTGGCTTTGTCCTGGGATATGCTGGAAAAAGAGCCGGGCGTTTTTGATTTTCACGATCTTGACTGGCAGATGGACATGGCAAGGGCGCGCGGGGCAAAAGTGATACTCGCCGTAGGCATGAAAACCCCAAGGTGGCCGGAATGCCACATTCCGTTATGGGCGAAAGAACTCTCGGAAAAGGGCAGGCAGGAAGCGATATTGCGCATGCTTTCCGCGGTTGTCGTCCATGTCGCGGATAATGAATCTGTCGCGGGATGGCAGGTTGAAAACGAGCCGCTTTTTCCTTTTGGGGAATGTCCCAAGACGGACGCGCGGTTCTTGCAAAAAGAGATTGCGCTGGTACAATCTATAGATGTTTCCCGCCCCGTGTTTACTTCAGACAGCGGAGAGCTTTCCTTGTGGATACGGGCGGCCAAAATTGGAGACAAAGTGGCGGTTACCATGTACAAAAGAGCGTGGTTTGATTTTTTGAAAAGGTATGTGGAGTATCCGTTTCCTCCGGTGTTTTATTACCGGAAAGCCGAACTGATCCGTTTGTTTTTTGGCAAGGAGGTTTTCGTGGGAGAATTGCAGGCGGAGCCCTGGACTCCCGTGTTTGTGAGCATGGCGTCCGCGGAGGAGCAGAGCATTACCATGAACCCGGAGAAATTTCAGGAAGTCATTGATTTTGCCGGACGCACCGGACTTTCCGAATTTTATCTCTGGGGATCCGAATGGTGGTACTGGCTCAAAACAACCCGGGGCGATTCAGCCATGTGGGATAGAGCGAGAAGATTGTTTTGAGCCTGTAGCGCCATTCGCACAGGAGGGGTCGGGAGGATTGGGTATCCTCCCGTGGTGGAAAAATATTAAAAACCGAAGGTTGTTAAGGAGCGAGAGCGACGAACGGTGGTACTGGCTCAAAACAACCCGGGGCGATTCAGCCATGTGGGATAGAGCGAGAAGATTGTTTTGAGCCGGTAGCGCCATTCTTAACCATATAACCATTCAGCCATGTAGCTTCGCGCCTTGTTTGACCATTAGAACATTAGGAATTGATGAGAAATTAAAAATTGAGAAATTGAAAACACAGTTCATGACCATTCCTTTTTTAGATTTTATTATGGCCAGGGCGGGGCGGTTATGGTGGGCGCCTCTCATGATTCGCTTAATCGGCCCTTTTATTTCTCCTGGCGAACGGGTGTTAGATATTGGAGCTGGCGGGGGTTGGGTGGGAGAAGGTCTCGCGAAAGAAAAAGGCGCGAAGGTAACGCTGGTGGATGTGGCGGATCTCAATAAAACCAATCTCTCTCTCACGGTGTATGACGGCAGGAACCTCCCGTTTCCGGACGGATCGTTTGATGTCTCTTTGCTCTTGTTCGTGTTGCATCATTGCGAAGATCCTTTGCGGGTCTTGCAAGAAGCCGTCCGCGCGGCAGACAAGCGCGTAGTCATTTACGAAGATACCTACGCGTCTTCGCTTGGACGGGCATTTACATGTTTTAACGACTTTATTTCTAACGCCGTATTTTTTATTTCCGATCCCCATAAGATGAATATGCCCTATAACTATAAAAAGGTGGAAGAATGGGAAAAAATCTTCGCGGACCTTTCTTTGCGGATCTTGGAAAAGCGCGTAACGAAACACGCGTTTACGCGGCATGTGCTGTTTGTGCTGGAAAAATCATGATAAGCGTTATCATCCCAACTTTGGACGAGGAAGGGTATCTTCCCAGGGCCTTGAGATCCGTGAGGAATCAGGGGGTGAAAGATTTGGAGATTATAGTGGCGGACGCCGGCTCAAAAGACAGAACCGTAGAAATAGCAAAAGAGTTTGACTGCAAGGTGGTAAAAGGAGGAATGCCGGGAAAAGGGAGAAACGAGGGAGCGAAGGCGGCGCGGGGAGACATTTTCATTTTTCTTGACGCGGATGCTTTTTTATCCCCGGGTTTCTTAAAAAAGTTCATTTCCCAGTTTGAGCAAAAGCGTCTTGATATCGCTGGGTGTTCCATGAGAATACCGAGCAAAAAGCCCCTGTACCGCGTTTTTGAAAAGTTATATACGCTGTATTTTAAAAGCACCGAGAAATTTTATCCCCACGCGACCAACTGCATTGTTGCTCGGAGATGGGTGCATGAAAAGGTGTCGGGATTTGACGAAACGCTAAAGCTCGGCGAGGATTTTGAATATGTGCGGGCGTGCGCCAGGCAGGGGAAGTTCGGATTTTTAACAAATGTGTGGTTTTACGCCTCCCCCCGCAGAGCAGAAGCAGACATGGGAAAAATCATGATCCAGTATTTTTTGGCCGAGTTGTACATGACATTTATCGGGCCTATTAAGTCGGATATTTTTAAGTACCGGTTTGGGCATAAGAAAGAAAAGAAAGAAAGCGCATGAGCAAACGCCCCGTGTACATGGACTATGCCGCGGCTACGCCCGCCGATCCGCGGGCGCTTAAAGCCATGATGCCGTTTTTAAAGAATTCCTACGGCAATCCGTCTTCTTCTCACGCGCTGGGACAGCAGGCCAAGGTTGGCATTGAAAAAGCGAGAGAAAAAGTCGCCGCGTTTCTTTCGTGCTCCGCAGGCGAGGTTGTGTTTACCAGCGGAGCGACAGAAGCAAACAACCTCGCCATTCACGGTATTCTTCAGTCAGTTTTGGAGTCGTATCTAAAAACTAAAAACTACCCCTCTATACTGCTCGGGGTAAACCAATTAAAAACTAGTGAAAAGCCCCATATTATAACTTCCGCCATTGAGCATGAATCGGTGCTCGCGCCTATTCGGGATTTAGAAAAGCGCGGAGCAGTTGAAGCCACATATGTATTGCCGGACGCGGAAGGTCTTGTGCGGCCCTCCGATGTCGCGGACGCGCTTACACCCAATACCGCGCTGGTTTCCATTCAATATGCCAACAGCGAGATAGGCACGGTTCAGCCCATAGCCGAAATCTCCCGCGTTCTTCGAGATTTTCTAAAAACTAAAAACTACAAACTAAAAACTATTTTTCACACCGATGCCACCCAGGCCGCGAACTACCTGGATTGTTCTGTGGAAAAACTCGGAGTTGATTTGCTTACTTTGAGTTCTCATAAGATATACGGGCCTAAAGGAGCGGGAGCGTTGTATGCAAAAAAGGGCGTTGAGTTTTCTCCGTTATTGTTGGGCGGGGGACAAGAAGAAGGCAGAAGGTCGGGCACGGAGAATGTACCCGGCATCGTGGGCATGGGGGAAGCGTGCGCTTTGCTTTTAGATCCCAGGATACGCCTGCGCTCCATTTCTTTGCGACAATTGCGGGACAGATGCGTCAAAAGCGCGCTGGCGAGAATTCCGGAGGCGCGTATTACCGGATCTGTAAAAAATCGGCTTCCCAACAACATTCATCTTCGGCTTCCCGGAGTTCAGGGTAAAGATGTCGTGTTTCTCATGGATCAAAAGGGCGTATGCGTTTCTACGGGATCGGCGTGTTCGGAAAGCTCGCAGGAGGCATCTCATGTATTGCTTGCCATGGGGTACAGCAGAGAGGAAGCGTTGTCTTCCGTGCGGATTTCATTGGGCAGAACGACAACCGCGGCAGAAACGGCAAGATGCGTGAAAGCTTTGGTATCATCTCTTGACCGGCTGAAAAGGGGCGGAATATAATGGAAAGGTAATAAAAAGACAGAAAGAGAATAGACAATGTACGATATTCCGCCAGACAAAGAGGGCAATACGGAGGAAACGCCAATAATGGAAAGCGGCGCCGGCGAGACGCTAAAAAAATCGGCGGCGAGTTTTTTCGCGCCGTTTCTTACCAAGCAAGTCGCGATCGCGGCGTGCGTTTTTTTGGCGGGCGGTCTTTTGGCGGGCGGAGCCGGCGGACTCATTGCCTACCACAAGATTTCAAAATTAGTTGAAAAGGCGGGGCTGTATGCAGACCAACAGAAAGAAGGATCTGCAGAGGAGTACGCTCCACAGACAACGCAAGAACAAAAGATTATTGATGTCGTTAAAGCGAGTTCTCCCGCGGTGGTGAGCATTGTGATTTCAAAAGATGTGCCGATTATGGAGCAGTATTTCACTGATCCATTTGGAGGGTTGTTTGGAGGGAATCTCTTTCAGATTCCCCAGTACAGGCAGAAGGGAACCGAGAAAAAAGAGATCGGCGGGGGGACCGGGTTTTTCGTGTCTGCCGAAGGCATGCTGATAACCAACAAGCATGTGGTCCTGGATGACAAGGCGGAATACACGGTGTTTACGGTGGAAGGAGATTCGTATCCGGCTAAGGTGCTTTCAAAAGACCCGGTGCAAGACATCGCTGTTTTACAAGTGGAACGAAATAATTCGGCGGGCGGCAAAGAAAGCGCGGGTCTAGGGGATTTTCCGTTCGTGAGCATAGGAAACTCCGATTCTTTGCAGATCGGCCAGACGGTTGTTGCCATAGGAAACGCGCTGGGCGAGTTTCGCAATACTGTTTCTGTGGGGGTTATTTCCGGCCTGGGAAGAACGGTTACCGCCGCGGGGGATAATAATTTTCTTGAAACGCTGGAGGATATTATTCAAACTGATGCCGCCATAAACCCGGGAAATTCCGGCGGGCCTTTGCTGAATCTTGCCGGGGAGGTGATTGGCATGAACACGGCAACGGCGCAGGGAGCGCAAAGCATCGGGTTTGCCATTCCGGTTAACCGGGTTATGCGAGATATTGAACAGGTCTCCCGCATAGGGAAGATTGTGTATCCGTTTTTGGGCGTTCAGTATGTCTTGATTTCAGAGAAGATTGCGGAGGATAAAGACCTTCCCGTGTCTTACGGCGCTTTGTTGTCGGCAAAGGAGGAGGGCGATAACGCGATTAGTCCGGGATCTGGAGCGGATAACGCGGGACTTAAGACCGGGGATATCATTTTGGAGTTTAACGGCGAGAAAATCACGCAGGATAACTCGCTTTCAAAGATTATACAAAAATATGATCCGGGCAGGGAGGTGTCACTTAAAATTCTTCGGGCGGGCAAGGAATTCACGGTTGCGGTTACCCTAGGGGAACGAACGGAGTGATGAGGAAGTTAGCTTGTAGTTTGTAGATCCTACAAGCTAATTCTTAACTCCTCGCTTATTAGCTTGTTGTCAAAACTGGGTTTTTGTGATATATTTTAGCTATGAACGGAAATTTTACGCATAAAGCGCAAGAGGCGTTGTTTCAGGCGCAAAATTTGGCTCAAGAGCGGGGTCAACAGCAGGTTGACGCTTTGCATCTTTTGTTCACCTTGCTTTCCCAGGAGGAGAGCGTGGTATTGGTGTTGCTTCAGAAAATAGGAGCCGATGTTGATGGCTTAAAAAGAAAAGCGGAAGCCGCTTTGGAACGATTGCCCGTGGTTGGCGCCGCCAACCCCTTGGGCCAGTTTTATCTCACCCAAGACCTGGCAAAAGTTTTGGAGAGGGCGCGTCAGGAGTCCTCAAAGATGGGAGACGAGTATGTTTCCGTTGAGCATTTGTTCTTGGCACTGCTGGATTCTGATTCCAAGGCAAAGGATGTGCTCATGCGCACGAGCTTTTTGAGCCAGGCCGCCGGGGGCGTGGGCGCCATGGAGTTTGGCCGTTTGGATTACGAGACCGCGCTTAAAGTATTGGCGCAGATTCGCGGGGGCGTGCGGATTACGGATCCGTCTCCGGAGTCAAAATATCAGGTGCTGGAAAAATACGCGAGAAATCTTACCCGCCTGGCAAGGCAGGGGAAACTGGATCCGGTTATAGGCAGAGAGCATGAAATCCGCAGGTTGATGCAGGTGATTTCTCGCAGAACCAAAAACAATCCCGTGCTGATAGGGGAAGCAGGCGTGGGGAAAACCGCCGTGGTTGAGGGGCTTGCCCAAAAAATCGTCATGGGGAATGTGCCGGAATCCCTGAAAGACAAGGAAGTCATTGCCTTGGATTTGGGCGCTTTGGTGGCGGGCACGAAATTTCGCGGGGAGTTTGAAGACCGCATCAAGGCCTTGCTGAAAGAATTAGAGAGGTCGGCTGGCAAATACCTTTTGTTCATAGACGAACTGCACACGCTTGTTGGAGCCGGAGCCGCCGAGGGCGCCATAGATGCTTCCAATTTGTTAAAGCCAGCTCTCGCGAGAGGCGAATTGAGGGCCATTGGGGCAACCACACTGCGGGAGTATCAGAAATACATTGAAAAAGATCCCGCTTTGGAAAGAAGGTTTCAGCCAATTTTGGTTGCGGAACCCAGCATTGAAGACACGGTTTCCATTTTGCGGGGCATTAAAGAAAAATACGAATTGCATCATGGCGTGAAAATAAAAGATTCCGCCCTGGTTGCCGCCGCCAATCTTTCGGCCAGATATATTTCAGACAGGTTTTTGCCCGATAAGGCGGTGGATTTAATGGATGAAGCCATGAGCGCTTTGCATTTGGATATGGAATCGGAGCCCGCGGATTTGGATGTGTTAAAGCGCCGGATTCAAAAGCTGGCGATTGAACGCGAGGCCTTAAAAAACGACAAAGGCGAGGAAAAAAAGATTAAAGCCATTGCGCGGGAGCTTGCCGATCTGGAAGAAAAAGCAAAAGATGTTGAATCAAAATGGAGATCGGAAAAAGAAGTTATTGACCAGATAAAAGAGTTAAGAAAGAAACTGGAAGAACTAAAGTTCCAGGTTGAAAAAGAGCAGGCCGCCGGGAATCTCCAAAAAGTTGCCGAGTTAAAATACGGCGCCATTCCCGATATGCTCAAGGATTTGCGGTCTCATGAGAAAAAACTGGCAAGATTCCAGAAGTCAAACCCCTTGCTGAAAGAAGAGGTGCTGGAAGAAGATGTGGCACGGGTGGTTTCCCGCTGGACCGGCATTCCGGTTATGCGCTTGCTGGAAGAAGAGGCAAAGAAACTGGAGAAAATGGAAGATGTGTTGAGAAAGCGCGTTGTGGGGCAGGAAGAAGGGCTCCGCGCCATATCTAACGCCATTCGCAGAAACAGGGCCGGTTTATCAGAAGAGAACAGGCCGTTGGGATCTTTCATGTTTTTGGGGCCCACCGGAGTGGGCAAAACCGAAACCGCGAAGGCCCTGGCGGAGTTTTTGTTCAATGACGAAAGCGCGCTCATTCGCCTGGATATGTCAGAGTACATGGACAGGCATACGACTTCCCGCATGATTGGTTCTCCTCCCGGGTATGTTGGGTATGAAGAAGGCGGACAATTAACCGAGAAAGTCCGCAGAAAGCCCTATTGTGTTATTTTGTTTGACGAAATTGAAAAGGCGCATCCGGAAGTATTTAATGTTCTGTTGCAGATCTTGGAAGACGGCCGCCTCACCGACGCCAAAGGAAGGGTCGCGTCTTTTAAAAACGCCATCATTATCATGACTTCTAATGTGGGCTCTCAATTTATAGCCGAGATGTCTCCGTTGGGATTTTTGGGAAGCAACGCGGACGAGAAAAAAGAAATGGTGCGGGACAAAGTGATGTCTGCTTTGCGCGAGGCGTTTCGGCCCGAATTTTTAAACAGGATAGACGAGATTGTCATCTTTAACTATCTTGCCAAAGAGGAAATCAAAAGAATCGTGGAGCTGGAGCTTTCCAAGGTTGCGTCTCGGCTTTTGGCGCGCGGCATTACTCTTGAAATTACGGAAAAGGCGAAAGAACTGCTGGCTGAAAAGGGCTTTGATCCAAATCTTGGAGCCAGGCCTTTGCGCAGGGTTATTCAGCGCCAGGTGCTAGACCCGCTGTCTTTACGGATTGTGGCAGGCAAGTTAGCCGCCAAAGAACGGGTGAGAGTAGATGCTCAAAACGGAGAAATCGTGGTTTTGGAATCATACTCTCGCCCCGTCTCCATTGAAAAGCATCCCGCGGCAAAATCCTCCAAGTAAAGCATAGTAGTGACAGTCCCTCCTATGCCGTGGCTAACTTAGTTAAACTAAGTTATCCACAGAGTTGGGTATTGCGTGCCATATTGGGTTGCTTGTAGGATAAAAGTATTGTCATCCTTAACCCCGTTAAGTTATCCACACCTTAACGGGGTTAAGGATGAGTTCAGGACAAAGAAACATGAAGAAATTCTTTATAGGAGCTGGAGTTGGCATCATGGTTGTTGTGATAGGCGTTTTTGTTTTTGCGACAATTCAGGAATACAAAAGACGCCAAGCCGCGGATATGCCGGAAAATAAAGAAGAATATGTTGTAATGCCCACCGTTTGGAGCCAAGCCGGCGATTACAAGATAGAAGAAACTCCGCAGGGAATGCTCGTTTCCAATTCAAAAGCGGGGTTTTCCTTTGCGGTTCCGGAGGGGTGGAAGGTGGAGGAGGGCAGAGGTTTGGGCGAGGACTATGCTTTTGTTGCCACGAGTCCTGGTGCGTCTATTCGTAGCGGAATCTTTGTTGAGAATGGGTGTACATTGAGTGTCGAGATGTTATGGGATAAAAGTCGAGCGGAGTTGATTGGGGTGGATTTAGCCAATTTTGATCAGCAAAGAGATATCGATTCCTCAAGGATGCCTGTTGTTCTGGGTAATCACAGAGGATTTAAAGATGTTTCGCAGAACTCTCTTGTTGGGGTTTATCTTGATCAGATTTCGCTAGAACTTCTTTTTGAAGAGAGTGGAGTCTTGATGGTGGGTCTTATGAATAGATACTCGGAGTCTAAGAAATGCACAGACAGCTTGGATGATATTCTCTCTACATTCTTTTTTCGTTAAGGATGTCTAGATTTAAGTTTTTAGGCACACTATTAATTTTTCTTGGAATATTAGTCTTTCCAGATCCTGCTAAAGCTGAGAGAGAGTTTGTATTGTCTCGGCTTGAAACTATGCAACTTTTGTCGGTACTCTCTGGAGAGTTAACAAAGATAGGAACTTTACAATTTGTTGAATTTTTGCCGGAACAGCAGCTCGCTATTTTCATGATTCGTAATGAAATTATAAAAAGTTATGTTCAATTTCTTCCTGGTTTCATATCTACCGAAACAGTAAAATTCGTTTTGGCAGGTGCAAAATCATTCCAAGAGATTGCTACGATAACTCTTGGAGAGATAATAGGAAAAATAGAGCAATATGCGGTCGATGAGGCGGTTAAAGCTGGTACGGATTGGCTCGTAGCTAATAAGATTTACTCTGCAACCGGAGAGTTTTCTACAAAATATACTTCGCATTTTGGCGAAGAATCGACTGCAAGATTTCAGTATTTGGTTTTATATAACGCAAATGTTGTAAGGGGGACAAATCTTACTCTTGAGTTTTATTCGGCAGATTCTATTAGTCCCCCGCTTGAGTCCTCTACTGGAAAATTACCATGGGAGAAAGGAGATTGGCTTGCCAAGGGCAAAAAAACAATAGATCCTTTTGTATTGCGAGTGGAAGGAAGAGTTGTGAAGGATGGTTCAGTATGGAGTTTTCTATCTAAAGATCTATATATTTCTGTGGGTTTCCCGGCCAAAGTCCCCGTCTTGGAGCTTTCTCCCAAACTTATTTATCCTTTAGAGGAGCAGAAGATCAATTTTTTGAATAAACTTACAACGATACAAGAGGTTTTAGAATCAATCGGGGGGCTTGGTTTTGAGACATTTGACAGGTTGGCAAAGGGGGTGGAGTTTGTGAAGAACGCGGTGGAGAATCTTTCTTCCGTTTTGGTTCAGTTTATTCCGGGTATTGGGGCGGGCATTTCAGAAAAGGTTTTAGATACGGCAGAAGATAAAATCCTTAACCCCGTTGAGGATGAAGCTAAAATTGCAGAAGTTGCGCAAGAAGAGTCAGGTTCTGTTGTAAAATCTAACTTATCGCAGATTAATCAGGGTAAGGTGGTTATCGCGCCTTTGCCCGTTGTTGCTTTGCCTCAAGTTCAGGTTGTTCCAATTGAGGTAATTCCGATAACGCAGGAAAATAAGGTCGTGCCACTCGAGCCAAAAGAAATAAAAATAGAAGAAACACCCAAAGAGGCGGTGAAAGAATCCGGATTTTGCAAGATTGACCCTGCCGCTAACCCTTTTATTGGGAGCGTAATCTTTAACGAGATTTCGTGGATGGGAACTCCGGTATCCGCGAATGACGAATGGATGGAATTGCGAAATACGGCGGGAGACCATGTTAATCTCAAAGGGTGGCAGATTTTAGATAAAGACGGGCAGATTAGCATTGTCTTTGAAGGCGCGCATGGTATTTTGCCAAAAGGATTTTTTCTTTTGGAAAGAACAGACGATGATTCTGTTCCAAATGTTTTTGCGGATTATATTTATACCGGCGCTTTGAGCAACACAGACGAAGCGATGTATCTTTTTGATGCGGATTGCGTTTTGAGAGATAAGGTTTTTGCCATGACCGATTGGCCCGCCGGAGACAGCGTGATCAAAAAATCCATGGAGCGGGACGGCAGGAGTTTGGGGTGGTATACCTATGACGGGCAAAGTTTTGGATCGCCTCGCCAAACAAACGGCAGGGATATGCTTGTGGATTACAATCCCGCGGTAGATGTGGGCGCGCTCGCCGGTATTTCTGGAGGTGGCGGTCCGTCCGCGTTATTACCGCATTCGCCCCCCCCCCCCCCCCGCAGTTGACCCTGTATTGGAGGTAGAAACGGAAGTTCAAATTTGTTCTCAAAACAATCTTGCTGGTCCCGCGCGCTCGCCGGTTATTATTAACGAAGTCGCGTGGATGGGTACCTTGGTATCGGCGAACGATGAATGGATAGAACTAAAAAATCTTACCAACGA
This sequence comes from Candidatus Wildermuthbacteria bacterium, assembly GCA_016203455.1. GTDB lineage: Bacteria > Patescibacteriota > Minisyncoccia > Minisyncoccales > UBA10102 > JACQMR01. Next base: position 10,833 of record JACQMR010000013.1, on the reverse strand, counting down.
ACCGGTTGTTTTATCTGGTTGGCAGTTGCTGGATAAAGATGAGCAGATCGCGGTTGTTTTTGAACAGTCAGACAGTATTCTTGCAAACGGGTTTTATCTGCTGGAACGCACCGACGATTCTTCCGTTGCTGATATTTCAGCCAGCAAGATTTATACGGGCGGCCTTAATAATACGGAAGAATCGTTGCGGCTTTTTAACAACGCATGCGAGCTGATAGATGAAGTTATAGCGGAACCGGATTGGCCCGGAGGAAATAACGAAACAAAAGATTCGTTAGAGCGGGGGCAGGATTTATTGTGGCATACCTATTATGGAGATGGAGAGAATGGAGTCGGGACTCCGGGGGCGGAAAATAGCGCGGAACAAGCGGTTTTGATTGAGGATAACAACGAAGTTCCTCAAGAGGATATCGTAAGTTCCGTGGCACCAGACGATACTGAAGATGACGAAGAAATTGTTGATGAAATTATAATAGAAGACGAGGCAGAAATTGTTGAAGAAGGGCCGACTGCCGAGGATGTGAATGACGAAGAAGACGACATTCTTGCGGAAGATTTGGAGAATGACGAGGACATTGAAGAAGAAAATGAGGATAATGCCACGGAGATAGTGGAAATCGCGGAGGTTCCGCAAGATACCAGCTCCCCGACCGTAGTTTTTGGGGAACTTTTGGAAACGCAAAACAGCGTTTTCTTTGTTTTGTCGTGGGTTGCGGAAGATAAAGAAGCGGACGATGCTCCGGTAAGCGGCGTTTCCGCGGTTTTTGTGTCGTATGTTGCTGGCGAGAACACCGGCGCGCTTTATTACGAGAAGGAGCCGGGCGCGTGGGAAGAATGGATTTCCGGAGAAGAAGGCGTTTTAAATTTTTCGGAAGAATCCAGGTATATTTCGTTATGGGGCCGGGACGAGGAGGCGTATTCATTTTTTGCCGGGGCCGAGGATGGCGCGGGGAATCAGAGCGGGGTTGCCGAAGTTCAAACAAGCGTGAAACTGTTAAAATCCGTTGTGATAAACGAGATCGCGTGGATGGGTACCGGTGCTTCCGCCAGCGATGAATGGCTGGAGTTGCATAACCCAGGAACCGAAGCGGTGGATATTTCCGGCTGGCGTTTGGTTGCGGGCAACGGTACGCCGGACATTATTTTCCCGCAGGGGAAAAGCATTCTCGCTGGCGGCTATTTCTTTTTGGAACGAACAGACGATACCGCGGTTTTCACAATCGCGACTGACCATATCTATACCGGAGCTTTGGGAAACGATGGGGAAGAATTGCGGCTGTATAATGCAGATGGCGTTCTTGTTGATATTGTAGATTCAACTGTGAACTGGTTCGCGGGCAGTAATTCCGCGAAACAAACAATGGAACGGATAAGTTCGGCAAAAGCGGGGTCAGACCCCGCAAATTGGGCGAGTAATAATCTTTTGAAATACAACGGGAAAGACGCGAGTGGTAAAACGATTAACGGAACGCCAAGGGCGCAAAACAGCGTTGCGTCGCGCGATACGCGGGTTGACTCTTTGAGGTGGAATGAGTTTGACGCCATGACGCTCACAAAACTTGGCCAGCCATATTATATTCCGGGGTCGGCGGGTACTGTTCCGCAAGGGAAAACGCTGACGGTGGAGCCGGGAGTTACCGTGCGCATGAATAATGCTTTGGATGTGCAAGGGACTCTCCGGGCGATTGGAGATCGGGACAATGAGATTGTGTTTACGAAAGGCGATCATGTGGGATGGTGCGGGCTTAAGTTTGCTCCTTCAAGCGTTGATTCTGAACTGTCTTTTGTTCGCGTGAAAGACGCTTCAAGCATTATTTCGGGGTATTGCAACGCGCCGTTTCATTACGCGATATTTGCTGATCAGTCCTCCGTGAATTTTTCTCGCGTGATTATAGAAAAGGGAAACGAGCATCAAAAGCTGTATCTTAGCAATTCAAACTCGGTGGTGGATGCTGTTTCCATATCCGGGGCAACCTGGAATAACGGTTCTTCTGCCATATATGTAAAAGGCGGGAGCCCCGTAATTAAAAATTCCACTATTTCTGGTAGTTATACGGGTATTTCCGTTGGGGGATCTTTGCCGAGCCCGGTTATTCAAAACAATATATTTTTGAACAACACATATCCCGTAAAACTTAACGGCGGCAATGCGTCGCTTTCCGGCAATACTGCCCAAGACAATGCGTATAACGGTATTTATGTGGAAGGCGGAATCGCGGGAGATATGACGCTGGAAGCAGACGCCATACCGTATCTTTTGAACTCGTTTACCATACACGCGGGCGCGACGCTCACTCTTAAAGAGGGCGTGGACATAAAGTTTATCACTTCGCCGCAGAGCGGGCCGCAGTTAACCATTGACGGCAAACTTTTGGCGCAAGGAACGCAGGAACGCCCGGTGGAGTTTGGGCCGTACGCGGAAAACGGCTGGTGGAAGCGAATGTGGTTTACTTCCACCAGCTCCGGTTCCGTGTTGGAGCACGCGGTTTTGCGCAGAGGAGGAAGCGAGCTTGGCGGCGGAGCGTTATTCGCGGACAAAGGAAGCGTGGATTTGAAGAATGTTACCATTCAAAATAGCGGGTCTGCGGCAATCCGTTCGTATAACGGGGCTATAACCGGATCTTTTGTTTCTTTAGTAGATAATCCGTACGCGTTTCGCATAGCGCTTGGCGCGTGTCCGGTTTTGACAGATCTATTTTTATCCGGCAACGCCTCCACTTTCTTCTCCGGTTCCAAGATTTGTTCCTTTTAGTTTATCCTTAACCGCCCTTTAAACTTGGTCGGGCCAAGGTGTGAATAACTTGGCCCGACCAAGTTTAAGGACCTCTTTAGTTCATCCTTAACCCCGTTAAGGTGTGGATAACTTAACGGGGTTAAGGATTGAGGGTTAAGGATTGACTTGGAACCAAGTTGGGGAGCGATCAAAGGTGAACAAATGATGCGTACGCATAGTTTGTTTACTATGCGGGAGGTAAGGGGCAAAAAAGAAAAGACCTCGGAGTTCTGCTTTTCTTTGGCCAGGCAGGCCAGGTGAAAAGCGAGAACGCCGAGGTTTTGGTTTGGTTGGCGGCTAGGCCATTGCCGGGGTTGATGGGGGAATTGCGGGCGTTTTCTCGGGCTGGCGTGGAGAAATTTCGTGCTGGAATAGTAGAAGAGTTTCGTCGGGGGCTTCGTCGGGTCGTATAGATACTTGGTCTTTGCTTAAGCTCACTACGGTTCCGAATTTGCCGTAGAACCATAGGTACGGATGATAAAGGCTTTTGATCTTGACTCTAGACCCGACTTGAATGCTAACCCCTCTGATCTCCATGCAGTTCCTCCAAAAAGAACTGGATTTTGGAACTTGCTTATATGTATAAGGTTAAGCGTATATGATGTCAACTGTGGATAACTATGTTTTTAATCCTTAGTCTGCCTAAGTTGTGGATAACTAAGGCAGACTAAGTTTACGGCTCGCTTTGGGATACGGTTGGGACTACAGGGTACCGTGTTGTCAAAGGCAACTCTGGTATCCTGTGGATAACTAAGGCAGACTAAGTTTATGGCTAAGTTTATGGCGAGATTGGTTGCTTTGACCAAATAGGGGTTTCTTGATACGCTAACCATGAAATTTATGACGCGGGATTCTTTTATTCGTTTGACATTCGCTTTGCACAGAGTGGCGGACGCCTTGCCTGACCGGGCAATCGCGCAAGAGTTAAAGAACGGCGCGAACCGCGCGCTTTTTGATTTTACATTACTTACGGAACCGGATTTTGTTGAGTCAGACAAAAAACAGAGCATATTTCCCGGAGCTTTGCGAGAGATTGGAGGACTGCGCGCGTATCTTTCGTACGCTCAAAGAATGAATTGGCTGGATCCCCAAAACTTCTCTATACTAGAGAAAGAGTACGCAAAGACAGAGCAGTTTTTGCGAGAATCGCATGGGGTTCTTGGAGGAACGAATGCGGCGGGATTGCCTGTGGGATCTGTGAACCGTGCCCGTTCGGGTGCGCAGTCCTCGCCCTCGCCCTCGCCTTCGCTCCGCGGAGTTGCGGCGCATGAAGTTGTTCCGGTTGCAGAACAAAGACGCGTGCAAAATGTCCAACGCATTGCCCCTGTCTTTATGAAAGCGGAGACGCCCGCTTTGATTTCCCAAGGAGATAGTCCGCATGCAGTAACAGAGCAGCAGAAATTTTCTCAATCCGTTGCCAATGTTCCGCTTCCTCCGGTGGGTACGCTTTCCCCGCGCCAGCAGAGAATTTTGGAATTTATGCGGGGCAGAGAAAAAATGCAGGTATGGGAATTGCAAAAACTCTTCCCCGAGGTGACCAAGCGAACACTGCGCCGCGATATGGATGATCTCTTGCAGAGGAATTTTGTTTCAAGAGGAGGGGAGTGGAACGCGGTTTTCTATAAAGCGGCATGAGTGTATCTTTATCCTGCCTAAGCTGTGTCTCCAAACCAGAATCCCAAAAGTAAAACGAAGTATGCTTTGGGATACGGTTTTGGACTACAGGGTATACAGGGTACCGTGTTGCCAGAGGCAACTCTGGTACCCTGTGCCCTGAAGCAGATCGGAGATCGGTTCAGGGCTGGGGATAACTTGGGGAAAAAGGTAGGACTTTGTTTGTCCTACATAGGACATTGATTTTTCCACAGTTTTGTCCTAGTATGTCCTAGTTCTTCGCTTTTTATGTCTGAAGACATTATTCAATTCTTTGGCGATCTATACGATAAGTTTGTCGCCAAAATATACCGGTACATTTTTTTGAAGGTGAGCAATAGAGAAACCGCGGAAGACCTTGTTTCCGAGGCGTTTTTGCGCGCTTTTAAGACCATGAAAAAACCGGGATTCAGGGCGCAAAATCCCCAGGCGTTTTTGTACCAGGTTGCCCGAAATGTCATTGCCGATCACTACCGCGCGAAAAACCCCAAAACCGTGCCCCTGGAGGCGGCAGAATTCCAGTTCGCGGATGATAAGGATTCTCCTTTGCAGTCGGCAGAAATTGGGCTTGAAATGGCAAAACTGCAAGAGGCCCTTGCTTTGCTGAACGGGGATTATCAAGATCTTATTATTTTAAGGTATATAGACGAATTTTCTAACGCGGAGATATCCGAGATTACGGGCAGAAGCGAAGAAGCGGTGCGGGTGGGCATACACCGCGCTTTGCAGGCGTTACGGGAGAAGCTTACCACTAACAAATAACTAATAACTAATAACAAATAACTGGGGGGGGGAGTTAAGGGTAAGCAGGTGTAACGGATTGGGATAATTTACGACATAACTTGCATGGAGGACAAAAACCTCATCTCAAAACTCTCGCTCTTAAAGAGCGTTACGCCCCGGGAAAACTGGACGCTTTATACTCGCAATCAAATCCTTAGTTTAACTAAGTTTGAACTTAGCTCGGTTAAGGATAGAGGGGTAGGACGCGGATTCTTTGGGGAGAAGGTAGGACACGCCATGTTGCTTTTGAGGTATCTTGAACGGCCTGCTTTTGTTCTGGCTTCTTTGGTTTTGGTTGTTGCTTCCAGCACCGCGTATAAGGTTTCACGCAATTCTTTGCCCGGAGATGCCTTGTTTCCGGTCAAGGTTGCCATTGAAAGAGCGGCTATAAGCATTGGAGCCAGCGACAGCGACAGCAATAGCATTGAGGGTATGCAGGTCGCGCAGTTGCGTTTGGAGGATTTAAAGAAGGCGGTTGACGGCAATAAAGCAAAAAATGTTGCCAGCGCCAAAGCGGAATTCGCAAAAAGCGTGGCGGTTGTTTCCAGGGGATTCCAAGAGCTTGTGGAAAACAATCCGGCCAGAGCTTTACAGGCAAGCAGGGAGATTATAGAATTACAAAATGCCCAAATGGAACTGGAACATGTTTTGGGTGTTCAGATAGGCAAAAACGAACGGTTGGCTATTGAAACCGCCACGCAGACGCTTGTTGAAGGAGAGCTGAATGATCTGGCGGAAAGAACGCTGGACGCGGTTCAGAAAGAATTGCTGAAAGAGGCGATCGCGGCGTATGAAGCAAAGAAGTTTGACGCGGCATTGGAAAAGATTTGGGAGATTACCAACTAACCAACATCAATGGCCAACGAAATTACAAAGCAGGATTTGAATCAGTTGGAGAAAAATCTTACAAAAGGTTTTAACAAATCTATTGATAAATCAATAGAAAGTTTCGCAAGATTTGTTGCCATAGGGTTTGTGGGAGTGGATTAGCGATTTGATCAGGTAGATACGAGAATTGATCTGGTGGAGAACAGGTTAGGAAAAGTTGAGACCAGATTAAACGGCATGGACAATAGATTGGGCGGCATTGAAGTAAAGTTAGATGGGATTGTATATAGAAATGAGTTTGAACAGTTGAAAGCAAAGATTGAAGCGCTTGAGTCCATGATATTCATGAAAAGAAAAGAAGCGTAGATCATTATTTTGAAGATGGGCGCCCACCAACCGTGGGATTGACATTCTTTAAAGGTCGAGAATCAGTTTCAGGCGATAAAACGATTAACATACAAAAAATCAAAATGAGTACTATTAAGAAATTGTTTGCGGTTGTGACCGTCGTCACATTGCTCGGAGGAGCAGTCGCGCCAGTTCCGGCTTCTGCCTTAACGGCGGCCGAGATTCAGGCGCAGATTGATACTCTTATGGCAACATTGGCGGCGTTACAAACGCAATTGCCAAGCGCCACTCCCGCCGCTCCTTCCACGAGCGCTCCCGCGGCATGTTCCGGAGTTACATTCTCCGCGAACTTGACCGTTGGATCTTCCGGAGTCGCGGTAAAGTGTTTGCAGGCCTTGTTGAACCAGTCAGCCGACACGCAAGTGGCGGCAACCGGAGCCGGCTCTCCCGGAAACGAGTCCATGTATTTTGGACCCGCAACCAGAGCCGCGGTTATCAAGTTTCAGGATAAATACGCAAGCGAGGTGCTTGCGCCGGCTAATTTAACAGCAGGCACAGGGTTTGTTGGAGCGTCTACGAGAGCAAAATTGAACATGATGCTCACGGGCGCGGCTCCCATAACTCCTGCCCCGGTATCCGGCTTGCCTGCAGGTTGCACGACAACCGCGGGATACAGCCCGACAACCGGAGTTAAGTGCGACACCGTTACTGTTACCCCGCCAGCCCCGGTATCCGGCTTGCCTGCAGGTTGCACGACAACCGCGGGATACAGCACGACAACCGGAGCAAAGTGCGACAGCACCACCACTCCAGCCCCAACAACCGGCGCGTACAGCGTAATGGCGGCTTCTTCTAACCCGGCATCCGGGACATTGGGAGCTTCTTCCGCGTACAACACGGTTGTAGCGGTGCAGGTGAGCGGAGGAAATACGGGAGCCACCGTTTCATCCGTGACCGTTGAGAGATACGGACTTTCCGTGGATACTCAAGTAGACGGAGTATTGGTTGTTGACGAGACAGGAAAGCGGCACGGGAATGTGCTGACTTTGGCAGACGGCAAAGTTACCATTCCGTTTACCGATAATCCGATTGTGGTGCCGGCAGGCGGCTCCGCGGTAATTCGCGTGCAGACGCATATTGATTCCACCGGTTCTTCGGGAACCATCGGGTTTAAAGTGACCGAAATGTCCGGAACTCCGGCAGGTTTGCCGGTTATGGGGAATCTTAACACCATGACCGCTACGACCAGCACGCTGGGCACTTTGACTGTTGACCGTGTTACCGTATCTTCTGGAGCCGATGTGAATGTTGATGTAAACCAGACGGACTATGTATTGACAAAATTCCGTTTGACAGCGGGCGCCAACGAAGCGATTAAGGTTTCCCGCATTAACCTGTTCCAAAACGGAACAGCCGCCGATGCCGACCTTATTAACTTTGAGCTTTTGGATCCGAACGGAAACATTTTGGCAACGGTTGCCAAGGCATCTGACAAGATGGTGGATTTTGCTCTTGCCAACCCTTATGAAATCGGGAAGGGTCTCGTGAGAGATCTTACCGTGCGGGTTGATGTTAACGGAGGAACCTCAAGAACAGGACAGCTCGTGGTTCAAAACGACTACGATGTTCAGGTGATTGGCGCTTCCACGGGATTGGGTATTTTGCCTACCGCGGGACCCACCACTGATACAAGCTTCCCGGTTGGAGACGGAGCAAATGTCAACACGCTTTCCGTATCTTCGGGAACTTTGACCATTAGCAAGTCATCTACCTCTCCTTCCGGAACTTTTGGAAAGGGACAGAGCGCGATAACGCTTGCCACATGGGATTTGGCGGCGCAGGGCGAGGATATCCAGATTCAGAGAGCCGCGTACGAAATTAACGGGACTTCTGATGACGGCGACTTTGTTGGAACAGTTCGTTTAACAACCGACGCGGGCCAGACATTGCACAGCATTGATGCTGGTACCGACGAATTGTTTGACGCGGACGGAGATGGTTCTGACATTGTAACTTTGGCTTCTTACTACACAATTCCAGCAGGCACCACTTTGAAGGTAAAACTTGTGGTTGATGCCGCCGCCGGAATTGACACCGGCGAGACAGCCATTGGAGCTTTGGGAGACATCTACTACAAGAGAGTTGTTTCCAACACCTACGCCACAGCTTCTGATGGAGCATTGGTTGCCGGAAATACATTGAGCGCTTCAGCTTCTACCTTGACGGTAACAAACAACGCCGCCTTGGGTAACGCGACTGTTATTGAGGGAGGTTCCAATGTTCTCATTGGTTCTTATCTCTTGCAGACCAGCTCTTCTGAAGGCGTGAATGTGTCTTCTTTGAACATTGACGCAACTTTCGCCGGAGCCGCGGCTGTGGGAGCCCTCTCTAACATGAAGTTAAAGAAAGTGGACGGAACTCAAATCGGGAGCACAATCGCGACTCCAACCGCCTCTAACACCTTTACGGTGTCTGGCCAGTTGAATATCGCGGCGTCCGACACGGTTCAGGTGGATGTATATGTGAATATGTCAACCGCCGCTTCTAACGGAGGCACGGACGACACCATTACCACCAATGTTGACGCGGATGATATTTCCGGAGTGGGAGCTATTTCCGGAACAACCGTTACCGGTCCTTCCGCCGCAGTTACCGGCAGAGTTATTACCGCGGTTGAAGGAGGAACCATTGCGGTTTCCATTGATTCTTCCAGCGCGGCTTCTTCCTCATTCTTAACCCCCGGCTTGACCGGAGTTGAAATGGGAAGAGTAAAGCTGGCAAGCACGGTTGAAGACATGAAAGTGCAAAAGCTGGTTTTGAGAACGGTAAACGGCGCCGGCAATGTTGCCAATGTGAAGTTGCTGGGCACCGGACTTTCTTCAGACCCGTCCACTTCTTTGACCGCGGGAACAGCGACATTTACCTTTGCTTCCGGATCTGAAATCATGGTCCCGGCGTACGGGTCCAGAGTTATTACCGCGGTTGTGGATACGACTCCTGTTGGAACTTTGGCCGCCGCGGATCTTGGAGTGCTTGGGTTTAGCACAGCCGATGTTATCGGTGCCGGATCGGGATTGACAGTGCAAGAGTCCCTTACCGGAACTGCTTACATCGCGGCTACGGACGCGTACTCCGGAGATGTTGGAGATGTGCTGTATTTCACAGCCACCGCTGACGCCGGAACCAACACGGCCCCCGGATTTTACATGGTAACCACGGATGAAGATGCCGTGAACCTTGCAACCGGAGACCTTGCGTTGAACGGAGGAGCGACCGCAACCTCTTGGTCCACAGGCGATATTGTTACCAAGTTGACCAAAGCGGCCAGCGATGCCGATGGAACAATTGATGCCATGGCCATGGCCTTGGCTGTGGGTGATCTCATCTTCGTTCACGACATAGACGCTGTTACGAACGACGGTTTCTATGTGGTAAAGACGGCTGTCGCGTCTGGCGCAAGCGCCGTGGGAGCTAACACCATTGACGATGTTACCCTTGCCGCAGGCGACTTTATCACCAAGTTCACCAACTCCAACGGTCTTGCGGGTAACTCCATGAGATACGAGGAAGTGGAGCCGGTGATTACGGTTACCGCAACAGGAGGAGCTTCAACTCCAAGCGTTGATCAGACGGTAGCGACCATTGCCATTAAAGCATCCGGCTACAGAGACCTTACCTTCAACGGAATTTCTCTGGAGAAGCTGGGGTCCAACTCCGCGTGGAATGTAAAGGACTTCAAGCTGTACAGCGGAAGCACTTTGTTGGCTGAAGTTTCCGGACTGAACGCCAGCGCGAGAACCGCTGTATCCGCGAACGACACCGATCCCACGGACGGCTTCTCCGTGGACAGCACGCTCGGATTCGCTCCGGCGGACGCTGTGCTCTACATTGATGTTGACGCGGAGGCAAACTCCGGCATCACCACGGTGAGCACGGTTACCGGCTCAACCGCCATGGTGCTTGCCGCCGATGTGTTTGGAGGAACCGCCACAGACGGCGATCTGATTATCAAGTATGCTGTGAGTGATGTAGATGGTGCCGTGGAAAACGGCATTGTCTACGATGTTGCGGACGGAAGCAGATACCAGGTAGGCGACCGTCTATACATTATCTCCGCCACTGATACCGGAGACAACGGAACAGCGACGGTTGCTGTGGTGGGGCCTAATTCCATCACGGTAACCCAAACAGCAATCCCCGGCATCTCCAGCAATCCCTCCTCGGTGGCAAATGGCGAGGCGGCCCGCGTGATCAATATCACGCGCGGCAGTGACACCGTGGTATTCAATGCTTCCTCCCTTGTGCCTTTGGCAGAACAGACGGTTACTGCCGGCACAACGACAACCTTGACTGTCAAAGCCGACACGACCTATGTGAAGAGAGCCGAGGACAGCTCCGGGAACATTACCTCTATCGCGGCATCCTTTGGACTCCGCATAGCGGGATCC
>JACQMR010000015.1 GCA_016203455.1 Candidatus Wildermuthbacteria bacterium | reverse complement strand
TTGGCAGAACAGACGGTTACTGCCGGCACAACGACAACCTTGACTGTCAAAGCCGACACGACCTATGTGAAGAGAGCCGAGGACAGCTCCGGGAACATTACCTCTATCGCGGCATCCTTTGGACTCCGCATAGCGGGATCCGCCGGCCCCCTCCAGGTTTCGGAGTACCAAACGGAGGGGTTTAGCTGGGATTACACCCCGCTGAACATGTGGGGGTCCGCGACCTATAAAACGGAGGGGGACTTCTACCCCGTGGAGGGTGGGCTTCTGAATTATTAGATCCAAGGGGCATTCGGGCGTTTCTCAAAGAGAGACGCCCTTTTATTTTATTTGAGGCGGCAGAGAGTTAGCAGTCACATATCTTGACTGCCAGTTTTGTTGGGGTATGCTTAAAGTATAAGAATATGTTAACGCAAAGACAGCAAGATATTTTAGAGAAAGTTACCGCGGAGTATATAAAGCTGGCACAGCCCGTGAGTTCCCAGTTGCTGGAGGAGACCTATGATTTTCAGGTAAGTCCTGCTACCATACGAAGCGATCTTCTGGCGCTGTCTGAACAAGGATTTTTGTTTCAGCCGCATGTTTCCGCCGGAAGGATTCCCACGGACAAAGGATACCGATTTTTTGTGGACAGGGTATTTGCCGAAACGGCAGGAGAGGCGCGTGACGAAACGGACGGCGCAGAGGTTGGGGACGATGAAGACCCGGCGCGGTATGTGCAGTCAATCGCGCGCGAGCTTGCGGATGTTTCTTCATTGTTTGCCGCGGTATTCTGGAAAGATTTGTTTTGGAAAGAAGGATGGGAAGCGATGTTTTTACAGCCCGAGTTTAAAGAACAAAGCAATCTCCTTGATTTTGCAAAGTTTGTGGAGGATTTCCAAAAGAACAGAGAGAGGATTGATTTTGAAGCGGATATAGAAGTTCTTATTGGCAGGGAGAACACATTCTCACGCGTTGACGGTTTCAGCATGATGATGGCGGAGCGCGTTTTGCCCGGCACAGAGAGCATGACCATTGCCATTTTGGGTCCCAAGCGCATGGCGTATGACAAAAATATACGGCTTTTACGATCATTCATTAACGATATAAAACATGATGTCTATGAATAAAGAAACCCCTCCTGATGCGGAGCCGTCTGCCGGCGAATCCGCGGGATCTGTGGAAAGCCAGAGTTTGAAAGAGAAGCTTGGGGCGCTAGAAAAAGAGACCGCCGAGTATCTTGCCGGCTGGCAGAGAGCAAAAGCCGATTTGTTGAATTATAAAAAAGAGGAACGAGAGCGGTTGGAAAAAATGGTAGCATACGCGAATGAATCGTGCGTTCTCAATTTGCTTCCGGTTTTGGACAATTTGGAAAGGGCGGAGCAGGGTATTCCCGAAGAACAAGCAAAAGACCCCGTAACGCAAGGATTCATGCAGATAGCAAAGCAGTTGCGGGAATTTTTAAAAAACCAAGGGGCAGAGGAAATACACGCGCTTGGGGAACAGTTTAATCCCGCGTTGCATGAAGCAGTTGGAGAAACGGAAGGGTTGCCTGAACAATCCGGGCGCGTGGCGCAGGTTGTGGAAAAAGGGTATAGAATAAAAGAACGGGTATTGAGAGCGGCAAAGGTAAAAGTTGGCATAACGGGAAATCAATAAGACACATATTTATATAGTATTGATATGGCAAAAATATTGGGCATTGATCTGGGCACGACATTTTCGGCAATGGCAGTTACCGAAGCCGGAGAGCCAAAGATTATAGAAAACAAAGAAGGGGCGAGAACCACGCCCTCCGTAGCCGCGTTTTCCAAAAGCGGGGAACAGCTTGTGGGCGTGCAGGCAAGACGCCAGCAGGTAACCAATCCGCGCAACACCGTGTTTCAGGTAAAGCGGCTTATGGGAAGAAGATTTCAGGACGCGGAGGTGCAGAGAGACAAAGCATGGCTTCCATTTGAAATTCGCGAGGCGTCTGACGGAAGCGTTGAGGTGAAAATGGGGGAGAAGTGGTTAAAACCGGCTGAAATTTCAGCCATGATTTTGCGCAAGCTAAAAAATGACGCGGAAGAAAAGCTAGGCGAAAAAATTACCGAGGCCATTATTACGGTTCCCGCCTATTTTGACGATAGTCAGAGAAAGGCAACCAAGATTGCCGGAGAGATAGCCGGTTTGGATGTAAAGCGCGTACTCAACGAACCGACAGCCGCGGCTTTGGCATATGGCATGAATAAAAAGAAAGACGAGAAAATCGTTGTGTATGACTTTGGAGGAGGCACTTTTGATATTTCCGTGCTTGAGGTTTCCGCCGATACCATTGAAGTGAAATCCACGGGCGGAGACACGCACCTGGGAGGAGAGGACTTTGATCAAAAGATCATGGCGTGGCTGATTTCCCAGTACCAAAAAGACGAAGGCATTGACCTGTCAAAAGATCCGCTCGCCCTCCAGCGGCTAAAAGAAGGAGCGGAGAAAGCAAAAATAGAGCTTTCCAGTTCCATGGAAACCGAAGTGAATCTTCCCTTTATTACTTCTGACTCCGGAGGCCCAAAGCATTTGTATTACAAAATGACCAGGGCCCAGCTGGAGGGTTTGGTGCAAGAATTTTTGGATCGCTCCATTCAATTGGTTGAGCAAACTCTGAAAGAGTCAAAAATAGCAATTAAAGATATCAATGAGGTGGTGCTGGTGGGAGGACAGACAAGAATGCCCGCCATACAAGAGGCGGTTAAAAAGTTTTTCGGCAAAGAGCCGAACCGCACCATTAACCCCGACGAGGTGGTTGCCCTTGGGGCGGCAGTGCAGGGGGGTATTTTGCAAGGAGAAGTGAAGGATATTTTATTGCTGGATGTAACTCCTTTGTCTTTGGGCATTGAAACGCTGGGAAGCGTGAATACCGTGCTGATTTCTAAAAATACCACGGTCCCCACTTCAAAAAGCCAGGTGTTTTCTACCGCGGCGGACAATCAAACCTCGGTTGAGATTCATGTGGTTCAGGGAGAAAGGCCCATGGCGCAAGACAATAAGTCGCTTGGCAGATTTATTTTAGACGGGATTCCTTCGGCTCCCCGCGGTATTCCGCAGGTTGAGGTTTCTTTTGACATTGACGCCAACGGGATTTTAAGCGTAACCGCCAAAGATAAAGCATCAGGAAAGACCCAAACCATACGGATTGAGGGGTCTTCCGGAATTTCCAAAGAAGACGCGGAACGCATGAGAAAAGAGGCGGAACTTCACGAGGCGGATGATAAGAAAAAGAAAGAGGCGATAGAGGCGAGAAACGCGGCGGATGCTTTAATTTACGCCACGGAGAAAACCCTTAAAGAAGCCGGGGACAAGGTCTCCGAAGAAAACAAAAAATCCGTGGAAGAAAAACTTGACGCGTTAAAGAAAGTGAAAGATGGTGAAGACGGACCCGTCATACAAAAGGCGACCGAGGAGTTGTCGCAGGCGATCCAAAAGGTTGGAGCCGCTTTGTATCAAAATCCCCAGCAGGGCCAAGGGCCGGAGCAAGCTCCGGGAGCTGGAGGGAACGCGGAAAGCTAGTTTTTAGTATATAGTTTTTAGTTTGTAGAAAAAAATCATGAAGGACTATTACAACATCCTTGGCGTTGAAAAGGGAGCCACGGAGGAAGACATTAAAAAAGCATACAGACGGCTCGCTCACAAATACCATCCCGATAAAGGAGGGGACGCGGGCAAGTTTAAAGAAGTGAGCGAGGCATATCAGATACTTTCTGATTCAGATAAGCGGGCCCAGTACGATAAGTTCGGGCGCGTGTTTGAGGGCGGCGCGAGCCAGCAGGGGCAGGGATTTAACGGATTTAACTGGGGCTGGGGCCAGCAAGGCGGGCATGCCCATGACGGCGAAGACGGAGAAGGCGCGGGCTTTGATTTTGACCTGGGCGACATATTTGAGGACTTTTTTGGCGGAGGCAGACCGGAGAAAGATGTGAAACGGGGGAGAGACATTGAAATGCGCGTGGAGATTCCGTTGGAGGCAGTGGTGAAAGGCAAGGAGGAACATATAAAAATAAAGAGGCAGGTTAGCTGTTCTCGGTGCCAGGGGATTGGGGCGGAACCCGGCACCAAAGTAAAAGAATGTTTTTCTTGCCGAGGCACGGGGCAGGTTCAACAGATTAGAAGAACCGCGTTTGGTTCTTTTACGCGGGTTGGGCCGTGTCCCGAATGCAAGGGAGAGGGGTTGAATCCCGAGAAAAATTGCATTGTGTGCAAAGGAGAAGGGAGAATGGCAACCGAAGAAACCATTAAAGTGCAGATTCCGGCAGGCGTGGACAGCAACCAGATATTGAAAGTTGCCGGCAAAGGAGAGGCGGGGAGGAGAAAAGGCAGAACAGGGGATTTGTATCTGCGGATATTTATAAAAGAGCACCCCGCGTTTAAGCGCGAGGGGGATGACTTGTATGTAAAAATGCCCATTTTGTTTTCGCAGGCGGCCCTGGGCGCGCAACTTGAAGTGCCTACCGTGGAAGGAGGCGCGGTTGGCCTTTCCATGCCAGCCGGCACCTCGGCCGGGCAGGTGTTCAGAATACAGGGCAAAGGCATACCCCATTTTTCAGGTCTTGGCAGAGGCAGTATGTTTGTGGAGGTGGTTGTGGTGATTCCCAAGAAACTCACCAAAGAACAGAAAGATTTGTTGGAACGGTTGCAGAGAGAAGGAATATAGGGGGAAAAATAACAAATAACCAATAACAAATAACGAATAACAGCTGACTGATAACAACTAGCTAACAAATAACTAATAACGAATAACGAATAATCAATAACAACTGATTCATAATACCAGTTTTCTTGAGAAAAATAGAAGAATATGATACTCTTTTCTTTGGAGAAACAAGGTGTTTTTTGCTTCGGTAGCTCAATTGGTAGAGCATTTCCCTTTTAAGGAAGTGGTTGTGGGTTCGAGTCCCACCCGAAGCACCACAATAACTTTTTTGTATAAATGTTGAACCAAGGTAAGGATGGCTTGGTTTATTTGGCGAGCAATAAAAAAGCGGTATCCGTAGATACCGCAGGGGGAGTTTATTTGACCAGCCATCTTGGCAGAGAGCGGTCAAAAAACATTAAAACGCATGCGAGGATGGATCCCACTAGCCCGACAGGGCTAGCGAGAAAAATTCCAAGCCGGTAGTCCTCTTCTTTTGGGCGGATGACCCTTTGGAGGTCGCGGAACGCCCAGATGCCCAGAACCGTCTGAAGCGCCGCGAATATGATCGCGACCGTTCTCCACGATCCCTCAATGAAATAATACGACGCTACGGCCGATCCGGCCGTAGCCAGAATGAGAATTGCCATGATAGGGGCGGCGATTAGGGGGAGGAGAAGATTCCCCCGTTTTTTTGGGGACACAGCAGTTTGAGTCGCCATGGTACTTGCTCCTCGTTTTTTGAGTTGTTTTCCAGCTACCATCAGCATGTAACGGAAGAGGCAATATGTCAATATCTTGCCGCATGAAAGAGTTGACATAACCGACAGGACATGTTATACATTGTACAGATTTTTGAGGCAAGCGAGGAGGTGCCCAATGGCACGAAGTATATTTTTTTTCAACGAGGACGAAAGCATGAGGCGGCTCGCCGTCGCCGTTTTCTCCGCCTTTTCGGCGGAGGTCATTGCTCTCGGTTTAAATGAGTATCTCTTTAATGGTTATCCCTCCCGAATTTCTGGGGGGGATATAGTGGTGGTGGGGGGTGGTTTCAAGGAGGGTGAGACCATAGGCCTTACCTTGGTACAAATGTTCTTGCGACGCCGTAGGGCGTTGCACGGGAACCTTACGGTGATCATCTTTTCTGGGGCGTCCGCCTCGGTGGCAACTCCTTTCGGGGACGATGTCGTATTCGTCCCCAAAGAGGGGAACATGTGGCCCCTTATCAGGGCCGTGGAGAAGGCCCTGGGCTAAGGTTTTTGGTCCCGGCGATTATAACAATCGCCGGGCCTTTCTTTTTTAAATATACCTGGCATACGGTTGTAGACGCATGCCATTTGTGGTACAATGCGTTTGTTATGGAAAGAGAACGAGTGAGAAAATACGGGCTTTTGATATGCGGCATTGCCCTGGTAACCGCTTTCTTCTTGGGTGTTTCTCTTGGAAAAGGCCAGGCATTGATTGTTCCCATTGCCGGTGTTTCTAGTTTGGAGCTTGGACAGCCTGCCGGCGCGGATTTTTCTTTGTTTTGGGACACATGGAGAGTCGTGCAGGAGAAATACGCGAAAAGCGGAGATCTTAACTCCCAGGCAATGGTGTACGGCGCGATAGCCGGCATGGTGGAGAGCTTGGATGATCCCTATACCGTGTTCATGGATCCTGAAGAAACCAAACGATTCCAGGAGGACATAGAGGGGTCTTTTGAGGGAGTTGGCATGGAGATTGGCATTAAAGAGAAAACACTCAAAGTGGTTGCTCCCCTGGAGGGGACTCCCGCGCAAAAGGCGGGATTGTTGCCGGGCGATTCAATTTTAAAAATAGGAGAGGAATTTACCAAGGATATGTCTTTGGACCAGGCGATTTTGCTTATTCGGGGACCCAAGGGCACAGAGGTTACGCTTTCTGTTGCCAGGGAAAGCTGGAAGGAGCCCAAAGATATTTCCATTACACGCGACCTTATTCAGGTTCCTTCTTTGAAATGGGAAATGAAAGACGGAGATGTCGCGTATGTAAAACTGTATCAGTTTTCACGGCAGGCGGGTTCCGCGTTTTCCGGAACAGCCCAGGAAATTCTCCGTTCTAAAGCAAAAAGCATCATACTTGATTTGAGGGGAAATCCCGGCGGCTATCTGGATGTTTCCGTGGATATCGCGGGCTGGTTTTTGGAGCGGGGCCAGACCGTAGTTATTGAGGATTTTGGAAAAGAAGGCCGAGAGAAAGCATATGAAGCTCGTGGCAACGGCAGATTGGGTGATTATCCCGTTGTTGTATTGATGAACGAAGGATCGGCGTCTGCCTCCGAAATTCTTGCCGGGGCTTTGCGCGATCAAAAGGGCATTACGCTTATCGGAGACAAGTCCTTTGGCAAGGGGTCCGTGCAGGAAGTGGAAGATTTGCGCGGAGGGTCCTCGCTGAAGGTTACGGTGGCAAACTGGCTTACCCCGAACCGGTCGCTTATCACCGGCGTTGGTTTGGACCCCGATATAGCGGTTGAGATGACTTCGGACGACTATGAGGCAAAGAGAGACCCGCAATTGGACGCCGCGCTTGAATTTGTACGAAATCTTTGAGAGAATGGATATATTATGAAAGTCGTTCTCCTGCAGAATGTGCCAAAGATTGGCAAAAAACACGATGTGAAAGAGGTTGCCGACGGCCATGCCTTGAATTTTTTGTTTCCCAGAAATCTTGCAAAGCAGGCAACCAAAGAAGCGCTGGAGTGGCTTGCACTGCAAAAAGAACTCGCGGAAAAAAAAGCGGAGGGCAATTTGCAGATTGCCCAAGAGCTTGCTTCCAAACTAGATGACGCTGAAATTTCTCTGCCGGTGAAGATCGGTGAAGAAGGCCAGCTGTTTGAGCATATAAACGCGCAAAAAATCGCGGATCGCCTCAAAGAACTCGGATACGAAATAAAAAAGACGCAGATAAAGCTTGAAGAGCCCATTAAAGAATCGGGCGAGTTTCCTGTTAAAATTAGTTTGGATCATAACTTGGAGGCCGAGATTCGTCTTATCATCGCCGAGGAAGTAAAATCATGACAAGGTATATTTTTGTTACGGGCGGCGTAATGTCTGGCGTTGGCAAAGGGGTTGCCACGGCGTCTATCGGGAAAATTCTGCAAAGCAAGGGATTTCGCGTAAGCGCGGTCAAGATTGACCCCTATGTGAATGTGGATGCCGGAACCATGAATCCTTTGGAACACGGCGAGATTTTCGTGACAGACGACGGCACGGAGTCAGATCAGGACCTGGGGAATTACGAGCGGTTTCTTGGCCAGTCGTTCAGCCAGGTGAATTACATGACTACGGGCCGCGTGTATGACTCTGTGATCCGCAGGGAGCGGAATTTGGAGTACGGAGGAAAATGCGTTGAGGTGGTGCCTCATATTCCGGAAGAAGTGATCTCGCGCATTAAAAAAGCCGCCAAGCAAGACAAGGCGGATTTTGTTGTTATTGAGGTTGGAGGCACGGTGGGGGAGTATCAGAATATGCTGTTTTTGGAGGCGGCGCGCATGATGAAAATTGAGTCGCCAAAACGGGTGCTGTTTGTTATGGTGAGTTATTTGCCTGTTCCTCCAAACCTGGGGGAGATGAAGACAAAGCCCACGCAAAACGCGGTGAGAACTTTAAACGCGGCCGGCATTCAGCCAGATATTATCATTGCCAGGGCAACCCAGGCGGTGGATGAGCCCAGGAAGCGGAAGATTTCGGTGTCTTGCAATGTGGCGCCCGAATGCGTCATTTCAGCTCCCGATGTGGGTTCAATCTATGAGATTCCCATTAACTTTGAAAAAGAACGGTTGGGAGAACAGATACTAAAGAAATTTGGCGCAAGGCCCCTCAAGCGGGACATGAAAGAATGGACATCTTTGGTTGGCACGATTCATTCCGTAAAAGAGCCCGTGCGAGTGGGGATTGTGGGCAAGTATTTTGAAACCGGGGACTTTACTCTTATGGACTCGTATCTTTCGGTTATAGAGGCGATCAAGCATGCCGCCTGGGCCGCAAAGAGAAAGCCGGAGATCACCTGGCTTTCCGCGGAGAAATATGAAAAAGATGCCGGGGCGGCCGCAGAGTTAAAATCTTTTGACGGCATTATTGTTCCCGGCGGATTTGGCAATAGGGGAGTGGAGGGAAAAATACAAGCCATACGGTTTTGCAGAGAAAACGGCATCCCTTATTTTGGGCTGTGCTTTGGTTTGCAACTCGCGGTTATTGAGTTTGCAAGACATGTCTGCGGGTTAAAAAACGCCAACTCCGCCGAGCTTGCCAAGAAAAAAGATATTGAGGCGGTTATTGATGTCATGCCGGATCAGGCGGGTCTTTTGCGCGAGAAGAAATACGGCGGAACCATGCGGCTTGGCGCGTATTCGTGCAGAGTCGCGGAAGGCACCATTGCGTTTAAGGCATATGCAAAAAAAGAGGTTTCAGAACGCCACCGCCACAGATATGAGGTGAACAACGAATACCGGAAACTTTTGGAAAAACACGGCATGGTCTTTTCAGGAATAAATCCGGAGCGCGATTTGGTTGAGATCGGAGAATTGCGCGGCCACCCGTTTTTTCTGGGAACGCAGTTTCATCCCGAGTTAAAGTCCAGGCCGTTGGAGCCGCATCCATTGTTCCTGGAATTTATCCGGGCATGCGTAAAAAACAAAAAGCCGGAGTGAAAAGAGTCCGGCGGTCTGTTTTGGGTTAGCTCTTTTGAGAGTCGCCTTGAGGAGTAACGCTTACGATCTTAACGGGTCGCTGGGATCCGTCAAAACCGCGTTTTCTTTTGGTGGCAAAGCTTACGATTCCTTCTTTGAGCGCGAACAGGGTATTGTCTCCTCCCATGGCGACATTAAGGCCCGCGATAACATGAGACCCGCGCTGACGAACCAAAATTTGACCCTCTTTGGCTTTTTGGCCGGCGAAGAGTTTGACTCCGAGATATTTGGGTTGTGAGTCGCGGCCGAGTTTGGTAGATCCGGCGGCTTTCGTTGTTGACATGCGATTATGGTATCAAAGTTGAAAGAATTTGTCAAAGCATATCATCAGGATATAATTCTGGGAACAGCGGCTCTGCTGGCGTGTTTATTTTCTTTTGGCGCGGGATATTTGGCGGCGCGAGAGCAGTTTAAAGAACCTTTGCGTATTGAGCAGTCCCAAGAGTCGCTATGAAATTACTTATCGCAACTACTAATCAAGGCAAAATGGGGGAGTATCAGCGTCTTTTACGGGCCGCTCCTTTTGAGCTGGTTTTGCTTTCTGATTTGGGCATTACGGAAGAACCCGAGGAAACCGGCGCGACTCTGGAGGAGAATGCGATCTTAAAAGCCAGGTTTTACGCGGAGAAAAGCGGTATTCCAACGCTCGCGGACGACACCGGCCTGGAGATTGACGCTTTGGGAGGAGAGCCGGGCATTCACGCGAGAAGATGGCCCGGATACAAGGCGGGGGATGAGGAGCTTGTGGCATATGCGATTTCTCGCATGAAAGGAATTCCGGAAGGCAAAAGAACAGCGAGATTTCGCGCAGTTCTTGCCGTAGCAAAAGATCCGGGCGACATACGGATATTTGAAGGTGTTTTGGAGGGGATTCTCGCGGAGAAGGCGTATTACCCCATAGTTCCGGGTTTGCCGTACCGTTCTCTTTTTTGCCCAAAAGGGTCAGATCGCGTGCTGGCCGAATCCTCCATGGAGGAACTCGCGAATCTTCACAGAGAACAGGCCGCGCAAAAAGCAATGCCGTTTTTGCTTGCCATGGCCGGGGAGATCAATATGGTATAATACGATCTATGATTCAGGGAGTTCAAAAGAAGGAGAAAGCGACACTGGGAGTAGGGTGTTTTTGGTGTGCCGAAGCGGCTTTTAAGCTTTTGCCTGGAGTGGTTTCTGTGATGCCGGGATACGCGGGGGGAACTGGCGAGCATCCAACCTATGAAGAGGTTTCGCGTGGTACTACGGGTCATAGCGAAGTCGCGCAGATTGAGTACGATCCTTTGCGGGTATCGTACGCCGATATACTCAAGATTTTTTGGGAAGTCCATGATCCCGCGCAAAAAGGCGGCCAAGGGGCGGATGTGGGGTCTCAATACCGAGCGGTTATTTTTTATCATACGGAATCCCAGAAAGAGGAAGCGCTTGCCTCAAAGGCGGTTATCGCGCGGCAAGGGAATGTTGTGCAAACGGAGATTCGTCCGTTTGTAAATTTTTATCCCGCCGAGGCGCATCACAGGGATTACTACGATAAAAATCCGTACACGCCGTACAGCCAAGCGGTTATTGCGCCAAAAGTTAAAAAGGTAAAAAATATATTGGCAAGAGCATGAGTAGAGAACCGGAAAAAAAGATACGCCGGGAGCAGTATCGGGTTATGCGCGAGCAAGGCACCGAAGCTCCGTTTTCGGGAGCGTACTGGAATTCGCATGAGCAGGGCATGTATGTATGCGCTTCCTGCGGAGCAGAGCTGTTCTCTTCTGAAGAAAAGTTTGATTCTGAAACCGGATGGCCGAGCTTCTCAAATCCTGCCAATACAAAAAATATTGCGTTGTTTCAAGACGCCACTCATGGCATGACGCGCGTGGAAGTGCGCTGTAAGAATTGCGGCGTTCATCTCGGTCATGTTTTTGAGGACGGTCCCGAAGAGAAAGGCGGGAAAAGATATTGCATCAATTCAATATGCTTGGGGTTGCGTAAGGATATAAAACAATGAAACGATATTTCTTTGCGCTTTTTTTATTGGGGGTCGTGTCGGTGATTTCTATAGCGGGATATTTTTTTTCGCAAAGCAATTCTGTTGAGGAGGTGGTTTTGGGGAACGCGCTGGAGAAGTTTGATTTGATTAGAGTTTCTATCCCCGAGTCAAACGATGTTGTAGAGAGTCCTTTGCGCATAGAGGGAAAAGCGAGAGGCGGGTGGTTTTTTGAGGCGAGCTTTCCCGTGCGCGCGGTTGATCAAAACGGGAACATTCTGGGCGCGGGCATTGCTCAAGCGCAAGGGGACTGGATGACGGAAGAATTTGTGCCTTTTCAGATGGAATTGGAGTTTAAAACCCCAGAAACAAAGCAGGGCGCGATTTTGTTTGTAAAAGATAATCCTTCCGGACTCCCCGAACATGATGATGAGTTGCGGGTGCCGATCCGGTTTAAATAAGAGTATTGACACGCCGCTTTGATGTACGCTATTATGTACATATATGGATAGCAAGAGAACCATTTCGGTGTCTGAAGCAAGAAAGCGCATTTTTGAAATTATAGACGAGGTGCAAAAACCGGACGCTTATTATACGCTTACGGAAAACGGCAAACCGAAAGCCGTGATTTTGTCGGCGGAAAATTTTGAGGACTTGCTGGATGATTTGGATATTTATAGCGACCCCGATCTTTTAAAAGAGATTCAGGAAGCGGAAAGAGAATACAAAAATGGAGAATATATAAGCTTGGAGGAGTTGAAAAAGGAGTTTGGCGTTCGTTGGCATGAGGCATTGGCTGTGCGCGAGGAGGGAAAAGAGAAATATGGGATAAGATCGGTGATCAAGAAAAAGAAAAGCGCGCGTAAAAAAGTATAGAATCTATGGATAGGTATGAGATTGAGATTCCAAAGCGCGTGGCAAAGCAGATACGGAGTATTCCTTTGCCGTGGAGAAACCGTATATGGCGCGCGATGGATTTGTTGCGCGAAAAGCCGTTTCTTGGAGAACGCATGCAGGGTGAATACGCGGATATAATGAAATTAAAAGTTTGGCCGTACCGTATTTTTTATATTGTGTTTTCCTCGCAAAGAAAAATTGTTATCGTGAGAGCAAAACATCGGGGGAGTGTTGAATACTAGTGATACGCATGAAGCAATCTTTTACCGTGCAAGATCTTCCCGTGCCCGAACGCCCAAGAGAGCGGCTGACTTTGCTGGGGCCTGAAGCTTTGTCAGCGCAAGAGTTGCTGGCACTTATTCTTGGCAGGGGAATCCAAGGGGAGCCGGTTATGATGATCTCTCAACGACTGCTATCTTCATTTGGGTCGTTAGAGGGAGTTATTTCCGCCTCTTTGGAGGATTTGCGGAGCGTGAGAGGCGTTGGCGTTGCGAAAGCAACTCAATTGAAGGCGTGTCTTGAGATTTCCAGGAGATCGCAAGCGAAAGATGAGAGACAAGATAAGAAAGACAGGCGCAGAGTGATTTCTTCAAGAGACGCGTATGAATTGGTAAAAGGTGAGTTGGAGGGGTATGCCAAAGAACGATTTGTAGTGCTTTCTTTTGATGTGCGCAATATGTTTCTCGGCGCAGATACGGTATCTGTGGGAACTTTGAACGCGAGCTTGGTGCACCCCAGAGAGACATTTGAAGTTGCCATACGCAGGCACGCCCATCATATTATTGTGGCTCACAACCATCCTTCCGGAGACCCGGAGCCGTCTTTGGAAGATCGCGAGATTACCCGCCGTCTTGTCCAGGCCGGAAAGATATTGGGCATAGAAGTCGCGGATCATGTTATAATAGGAAAGTCGGGATATACAAGTTTTCGTGATTTGCGCATGCTATGAACCGTGAAATGTTCGCGCTTATATTTGGCGCCGTAAAACAGCCGGAGATCAGAGAAACCGCAAGCGATTTTTACGGCGGGTGGCGTCTTCCGCAAGAAAAAGACCTTGTTCAAGCGCATCTTGTGGTGGAGCTTATGGATCAGTGGGGGTATCCTCCCGGTCTTATTCATGTGAATTATTTGGTTGGATTCAAAAACGGAGGAGAAGCCGAGGAGGTGGATGTTTTGGTTATGGACGCGAAGGGAAACGCCCGCATGATATTTTTGGTAGAGATACCGGAGAACTATTTCCCGCGCAGAGAGAGCGCGATTGATCGCCTGTATTCCGCTTCGCGCGTTGTGGACTCCGGGAATCTTTCGTATCTTTGTTATTATACGAGATGGTATGAAAAGGGGGCAATGAAAAAGCGCGTCTTTGCTATTAACAGAGGGTTATATCCAACAAAAGAGGCATGGATAAAAGCCGGCAAACCGTGTCAATCTTCTCTTTGGAGGTATCAACCCGAGTAGTGTTTATGGTATGCTGGGTGCATGATTACGAGGATTCTTGTTATCCTGATCGCGTCTGATTTTTTGCTTCAGGCGGGATGGGGGTTGATAGGGCCGATATTCGCGTTATTTTTGACCGAGCAGATTGCCGGAGGGACGGCTGTTATGGTTGGATTTGTAGTCGCGGCATATTGGATTGTGAAATCCGTGATCCAGCCCTTTCTCGCGCATTATCTAGATACCAAGAAAGGCGAGAGAGACGATTTTTCTTTTTTGGTTATTGGAATGTTCGTTGCCAATACGGTTCCTTTGGGATATCTGTTTGTAACCGAGTTTTGGCAGGTGTTTTTGCTGGAGATTATTCGCGGTGTTGCCATGGCCGCCGTGGTGCCTTCGTGGTCCGCCATTTTTACCAGGCATATCGCCAAAGGATGGGAGGCGTTTTCCTGGAGCGTTGAAAGCACCGCGCTTGGCTTTGCCGCGGGTTTCGCGGCGGCGTTTGGAGGGATTTTGGCAACCGCGCTTGGGTTTCAGGCGGTGTTTTTGCTGGTTTCATGTTTTGGACTTCTTTCTTCCGGGTTGCTGTTTTTGGCGCGGAGACGGTTGTTTCCTTCGCTTGCGAGTGTCAAGATGGAAAAGAAGGAAAAAAGGTCGGACAAGAATATAAATAACGCTCACTATTTTATATGATGAACGGAGATGCAAAAGGAGGAACATGCGCTTGCCCGCACCATAAGATGATCCCGTTGTTTGTGGTGGCATTCGGTTTGTTGTTTCTGCTTAAAGAACTTGGAATGGTAGGGGATCAGGTGGTTAACCTGGGTTGGCCGGCCTTGGTGATAGCCGGAGGTTTAATGAAACTGACCAAGGGCATGTGCAAGTGCTGTTAAGCGGGTTTTCCTGGTTAAGAATCCGGCGGTTACACCGCCGGTTTCTTTTTTGACTTCTTTCTCATTTTTTCTTATATATATGACAGACGCGCGGGACTTTAAGTATTGGAGGGAGCATGCCTTCACTGCAGGGGCAACGGTTATTGGAGCAAGAAACACTGCTCCGCATGTTGCGGGAAAAAGTCGTGCGCGATGATCTTGCGGGGAACGCGGGGCGGGCTTTTAATATTGCGCAAGGCGCGTTGGCGTATCTTTCTGCGCGCCGGCTTGGGCAGGATCCCAGTCCTTATGAATGCGGTCCTTTGCTTGAGGATGTTTTGCTCCTGATCAGGCAATTCACTCAAGGCGAGGCGGAGCGGGACTGGTTACTTGCGGAGTTTTGCAAGCAGACCGTGTTCCATGCGCTTTTTTTCTTTCATACCCAATTTCATAGGGAACAAGAGGGCTGTTTTTCTCCAGAGGCGTGATAGCCCCGGATCTCCTTTTTGAAAGCTCAATCGCGATATCTTTCGCGATTGAGCTTTTTACTATGAGCAGGATTTGTTATACTGAAGTCATATAAGGGAATCATGGTTTTTATGGATGATTTAAAGACAAAAGCGCTCGCGTATCACAAGAAAAAGCGCGGGAAGATTGAAATTTCCGTGAAGAATCCAATTCTTGCAAAGGAGGATTTGCGTTTGGCATACACCCCTGGCGTTGCGTTTGCGTGCCAAGCTATAGCGGGGGATGTTTCAACAGACCGGATATATACTAATAAAGGGAATAGCGTGGCTGTTATTACGGACGGCACCGCGGTTTTGGGACTGGGGGATATTGGCCCGGAGGCCGCCATTCCGGTTATGGAAGGCAAGTCCGCTATTTTTAAGTCATTCGCGGGCATTGACGCTTACCCTATTTCTTTGAATGAAAAAGATCCAAAAAAGATTATTGAGATCGTGCGCGCTCTTGCCGTGAACTACGCGGGCGTTAATCTTGAGGATATTTCCGCGCCCAGGTGTTTTGAAATTGAACGAGCTCTCAAAAAATTGCTTTCCATCCCCGTATTTCATGACGATCAGCACGGGGCCGCCATTGTCGTTTTGGCAGGTCTTATCAACGCGCTTTCTTTGGTAAAGAAAAAGAAAGAGGAAATTCAGGTTGTGGTAAACGGAGCCGGAGCCGCGGGCATCGCCACCGTCCATCTGTTGCGCGCGTACGGAGTGCGGCATATCATTGCCGTGGACAGGCAGGGAATTTTGTACCCGGGCGCAAAAGGCATGCATTCATATCAGGCAGAGATTGCTCGTCTCACGAACCCCAAAAAGAGGGGAGGACTCGCGGAGGCAATCCGGGGCGCGGATGTGTTTATCGGGCTTTCCGTGGGAAATATACTCACAAAATCCATGGTTGTTTCAATGGCTGAAAAACCTATTGTGTTTGCCGCGGCCAATCCCACGCCGGAGATTGACCCAAAAGATGCCAAAGAGGCGGGGGTGTATATTATGGCAACGGGCAGGTCTGATTATCCAAATCAGATAAATAACGCGCTGGTGTTCCCGGGATTGTTTAAGGGACTTCTTTCTGCCAAGATTTCAGAGATTACGCCGGGAACCATGATACGGATAGCAGAGAATCTTTCAAAACTTGTGCGAAAACCCGGCCCCGGGAATATTATGCCTTCTTTGTTTGACCCCCGCGTTGTGAAAACCGTAGCTTCTGCCGTTTCTAAACCTTAGTCTGCCTAAGCTGTGGATAACTAAGGCAAACTAAGGTTGAGCGGTTTGGCGAATTTGCCGGCTCATGAGAAGATAAGAGCGTAGTATTGCAAAGGTCGCTTACCAATTAAATTGCGGAAATATACTATGGCGACAACTGTTACAAAAAAAGACGGATCCGTTCAGCCCTTTGAGGAGGGCAAAATCAAGGCGTCTATTGAATTGGCGTGTGAAGACGCGGGACTTTCAGACGAGAGAACGGCGCAGGTTGTGGCGCAGGTTTTGCCCGCGGCTCTTGGGGTTGCGCAAGCCGCGGAAAGCATCGCGTCTTCTGAAATTGGAGACGCGGTTTTGGTTCAACTGGACATGACAGAGCCCGGCGCGGCCGAGGCCTGGCGAAAGCACAGTGCGTCAAAAGAATAAAGTCGCTCGTGTCCTTGCATTGCAGGGGAGCGGTAATCGCAAGAAAAACAGCCCGCCTTATTGGCGGGCTGTTTTTGTTTCGTGTTCTTATTCTGCAGATCGGCTAAGTTTTGCAAGTATTTTTGACAAAATACATGTCGCGTGTAATCTATGGTGTAGTTGGCCTTATGCTATACGCTGGAGGTGTGAATATGGATCCAGAAAAGAGGGAAGTTCTTATTGCTGTAAAGGCGGCCAGCATTCAAAGGGAGCTGGACGCGCTTGCAGAGGCCCTGGGACTTGATCCCAGGGAGCAAATCGTTTTTACCATGTCTGTTCAGAGTTTCCCTAGGGCGGTTCGGAGTGAGAGTATGGGGGTTCCTATTGTGGACCTCCCATTGGAGGATTTTTTCACCCCCGCGAAGGCGGCGGCCGCGCAAATAAAACAGAGTAGCACGCTAACGCGTGCTGTACGCGCCTTGCGGCGCAAGGGGTTCAAGACCGTGGGCGACATCCTCTCGCTCACGGAAAGAGATCTGCGAAGAACCCCTGGTTTTGGGGATTCGCACCTGGTGGCGATCCAAGCAGTTCTTGCCCTGCATGGCTTAAAGATCGGCGCGTAAGAGCACGATCTCTGCCGCAAGTAAAAGATTTCTAACGCTGTTGCATAACCGCAACAGCGTTTTTTCTTTGTATCATTTAATTTTGCAGTGGCGCGCGCCCTAATCAAGCTAAAGCATAAGCTCTAAAATATTCTAGTGGCGCATCCTTAACCGAGTTAAGGCATGATCCTTAAAATATTCTCACATGATGTATGCATTAACCGAGTTAGGTCATGACGAGTTAGGTCACGATCCTTCTAGTTAGGGCATGGTTCCACATAACCCTTCTGTTGCAATTCTATGCAATTGCATAGAATTGACTCAAGGACGGGATTTTGGCATGATGTCTATATAATATTGGCAAAACAAGGGAGATGAGCAAGGGAAGCGAAATAACTCGGCAAATTTTAGCGTATATTGCTTTTGCGGGCGTTCTTGGGGTTGCCGTCACTGCTCCCCACGCGCTTGTGGGTATGGCTCGTTTATACGCGAGTTTCAAAAAGATTTCCCCAGAGCAAGCGCAGATAAGGAGAATAGCGCAAGCTCTTGCTAGCGCAAAACGGAGCAAACTGATTATTGTAAGGGAAAAATCAGAGGGGAAATTCCTTGTGGAATTGTCAGAGAAGGGGAAAAGAAAATTGAAAGAAATAGAATATGATGAACTCAAAATTCTTCCGCTTGAACGCTGGGATGGAAAATGGCGCATCATTATTTTTGATATTCCCAAGACATTTCACAAAAGTATCCGCAACGCGTTTACGATAAAATTAAAGAAACTCGGATTTTGCGTATTTCAAAAAAGCGTATGGGCGCATGCGTACCCTTGCGAGAACGAGATACGGTTTCTCGCTGAATTTTACGGAGTTTCGCGGTTTGTGCATAGTATTGTTGCCGACTCCATTACCAATGACGCGGCGTTGCGCCGCTATTTTTTTTGAAGTAAAATTGTGCAATTGCACAATTTTGAAACAAGATATATAAGATATGGAGATTTTGTGATTTTGAAACAAGACGCCGATCTTATTTTCTTTTATGAATATGGAAAGTTCGCGCTACATGGAGCATAATGATTATGATGAAAGGAAAGGCAAAAACGCTTGATAATCTGCCCGGCAAGGCGGGGGGAGTGGCGTATGTGCTTTACCAAAGCAAGCGCGCAAAGCGAGTGTCGCTTACCGTGCATCCGGATGCTTGCGTGTCCGTAACGGCGCCCATGTTTTTTGACGAGGCGGTTATTGAGCGGTTTATGCGAGAAAAAATCTCCTGGCTGTTTTCAAAGATGGCGTTTTTTTCGCGCCATAAGTTTATTGTTTCTAAAAAAGGAGGGAAGAAAGAATACGCGCGGCATAAAGAGCAAGCGCGCGCGCTTGTTCTGGCAAGAGTTGAGCATTTCAACCGGTTTTACGGTTTTTGCATTGCCGGTATAGCCGTAAAAAATCAAAAAACCCGATGGGGGAGTTGCTCAAGGCGCGGCAACCTTAATTTTAATTATAGGATAGTATTGTTGTCTCAACGGCTGGGCGATTATATCGTGGCGCATGAGTTGTGCCACCTTCAAGAACAGAATCACGCAAAAAAGTTTTGGGATTTGGTTGCCAGAACTATTCCCGACTACGCGGACAGAAGAAAAGAGTTAAAACGCCGCGTGATAGCGTAGATAAAACATTCCTGTGACTTGCCGGGGAGTGGGACTTGAAGCTATTGACAAAATCTATAATGTATAGTAGCATGATAATGCTTTAGAACTTAAGAGACGAGGTCGGGTTTCTACGAGGAAAGCGAGATTAACATAATGTAAAACAAATACATGACAGGAACAATCAAGAAACTTGTTGCTGAAAGAGGTTTTGGATTCATCTCCCGCGAAGGAGAGGAAAAAGAGCTTTTCTTTCACTCCAAGGATTTGTCCGGCGTGACTTTTGAGGAATTGAAAGAAGGAGACACTCTTTCTTTTGAGGTGGTAGACACCGACAAAGGCCCGGCCGCCAAGAATGTAACGCGCGCATAACCCGCGAGTTGACAAAAAGCCGCCCCCGCTAACGCGCGGGGCGGTTTTTTGGTACCATGAAATTATCTTATGGAACCCCTTGCTTCAAAAATACGCCCCGTGAAATTGGAGGATTTTGTAGGCCAGGAGCATTTGGTAGGGGAGGGCAAGCCCTTGTCTTCTGCTATTGATCAAAAGCATTTGTTTTCGTTTATTCTGTGGGGACCGCCGGGATCTGGCAAAACAACGCTGGCAAAGATTTACGCAAGCAATCTTAACGCGAATTTGTACGAGCTTTCCGCTGTTTCCGCGGGCAAAGCGGATATTAAGGCGGTTTTGGCAGACAAGGCGGGGGATAGGCCCAAGGTGCTGTTTCTTGACGAAATTCACAGGTTTAACAAAGCCCAGCAGGATTTTCTTTTGCCGTTCGTGGAATCGGGAGAGATTACCTTAATTGGAGCAACAACCGAAAACCCGAGTTTTGAAGTCATCTCGGCTTTGCTTTCGCGGTGCCGGGTTTTTGTGCTGAACGAGCTTTCAAAAGAGGATATGGAAAAGATCATAACGCGCACCGGGTATGAAGTTGATAAAGAGGCGAGCGACTGGCTTTGCGCCATGGCAAACGGGGACGCCAGACAGGCAATTTCCATGCTTGAGCATACAAAAGAGCTGTATGGCGGGATAACTTTGCAAACGCTCAAAGAGACGCTTCAGGCAAAATTTTTGCGGTATGACAAAAAAGGTGAGGAGCATTACAATACTATTTCCGCGTTTATCAAAAGCATGAGGGCCTCCCAGCCGGACGCGGCGTTGTATTATCTGGCGCGCATGATTGACGCTGGGGAAGACCCCAAGTTTATAGCAAGAAGAATGGTTATCTTTGCTTCAGAAGATATTGGTTTGGCTCATCCAACGGCTTTGGTTGTGGCAAACGCGGTGTTTAGGGCGGTGGAGATTATCGGGTTGCCCGAGTGCGCCATAAACCTGGCGCATGGCGTGGCGTATTTGTGCGAGTGCAAAAAAGACAGGAGTTCGTATGAGGGGTATTTCGCGGCAGTGGAAGATGTAAAAAAATACGGCAATGTGCCGGTTCCTTTAAAAATAAGAAACGCGCCAACCGAGTTAATGAAAGATTTGGAGTACGGCAAAGGATATGAAATGTATACCGCAGACGATTTTCTGCCGGAGAAACTTGCCGGCAAGAAATACTTTTTTCCTAAAACAGAAAAGAAGATCTGATAAGAAGATATAGAGTATGGAGAGCAACCATTTTTTGTCAAAGAAAAGCCCTTTTTCCATGAGAAAGGGCTGAAATCGTTTTTATTCTTTTTATGCTTCGTCCCTACCGTAGGGGAGCGCGTCTGAAAGAACAAGATACAAGATCCTCTGGGGGTTGTAGGATCTAAACTGCGTTCCATGCACTTTTTCATGGACTACCCGGATTACCTTCCAGTATCCTCCCCTAGCCCACGGAGCTTCGCAATCAAGAGGGATGCTAATAATTATTTCTTCGTTTAAGCGTATCTCATTTGGCAGTTCAAGCACGAAAGAAAATGGGTCGGTTTCGGCGGGCCATCGGTTACCTTTGCCCCCCTGTTTTTGTTGTAGTATTACCTTATATGATGGCATTCTCCCTCCTTACTGATCCGAATTTTGTAGCGCGTTTATTGTATGACACGGTATCGTGAATGTCAATATAAATATAATCGAATAATTGTGCAACCTTGATATCCTCTTAGGGAATTAGCGGTTGGCGAGGAGTCTGCGGTCAGCACATATCGTTAGAGCATGTAGCGCGGGAGGTATTAGATATAATCATGGGGATCTTTAACAGGTGTTCCGTTTTCTTTACAATCGCCAGACAGGAGGTTTTTTGATAAGATAGAGGGCATGAAGCAAGTTCTCATTTGCCACGCATATAAGGCCCTGCCTTCTGAAAATTGGTACACATGGCTGGCTCAAGCACTTTGCGCCCGGGGCTATGAGGCGCAGGTGCTTGAACTGCCAAGCCCTTTAGCACCATCTGAAAAAGAGTGGGTTGAGTGCATTGGGAGGTCTTGCACAGATGATCCTGTTATTTTTGTAGGACACAGTTTAGGATGTCGCGCTATCCTTGCGTGTATAGATCAACACAATGTTCGGGCGGAACGAGTTGTATTGGTTGGTTGCCCCATGTTTTGGGAGGGAATTATTGAAACAAGACCTCCATTGAAAGCGTATGTTGAGGGGATGCAGAAGCTGGATTTTAGAAACATTAAAAATCTCGTTGGCCAGTTTGACATTTTTCATGATACTACCGATCATATCTTGCCCATGAAGAATGTGGAGTATCTCAAGGAGATGCTTGGAGATAAGGCAAGCGTTCATATTTCAAACGGATATGGTCATTTTGATGTTGCGGAAGTTCCAGAGTCCCTCTTGTTGTTTCCCGAAATTAAGAAAGGCGATTAAGTTTTGTAATGTATGAAAGGGGATTGGTATTGTATGATAGTATAAGGAGAAAGAAAATGAAAAAGAATACAATTAAGACAAGCGATAAATTTGACGACGACGATTTTTTTGACGATTGTCCTGTCTGTCAGTTTACAAAAACCATGCAAGCGCAAGGGAAAAATCCAACTATGTCAGAATTACAGGAGGTTTTTAGGAAGGCAAACGAAAAAAGAGAGTGATATTCAAGAAATGTACGGTTGTTTGACTTAGTGGTGTATTTAATTTATGTTTGTGTTGGTATCTTTGGACTCGTGTGGGAGGTTATTTCATGCAAAAGGGGATGCTGGTACTGATTCTGGATACGGCGGATCCTCAACTGGCCGATATTCGGGAGAGCGGGGGAGTGAAGTTTGGGATTGTGCGTCAGGTGCTGGACTCCACGGGGAGATATCAAGAATTCCGTTGCGAAACGGCGCTTGATAACGGTTCTGTCTTTGTGTTCCCGGTGGGGCAACTTGTTCCGCTTCTTATACTCCCGGAGGAAGACGCGGATAAATTTATCCCAGCCCAGGCATTTGCCAAGTGGGCGCCAGAAATTGTGAAACGGCAAGCGTTGGTACACTTGCCTTTCGCGCAACGCGATTTCCTCGCGCGTATGCGGGTAATGTCGGGTATTTGATTTTTATGGGGCCGTGCGTTTCTTTTTGATTCGCCCGGCTTTTTTCTTGCTAAACAATAGCGGTGGGGAAGTAACTAAAAAATTAAACGCAACGGTTATTCCAGCCGTTTGCCGCTGTGAAATTTTTTGTGGATGTCGCGCAGTTGTTTGCTGGTAACATGCGCGTATATCTGGGTCGCGGCTATGTTTTTGTGTCCCAAGAATTCTTGAAGGGTGCGAATGTCAACGCCTTGGCCCAATAAATCGCTCGCGAACAAGTGCCGCAATGCGTGCGGGTGAATGAGCCGAGCGGATACACCAGCTTTCACCGCGCACCGTTTCATTGCTTCTTGTATCATGCGCGGGCTGATTCTGCGGGGATCGGTTTTCTTTTGTTCACTGCGGTAGGTGATAAAGAGGGCGTTATGATTGTCGGTTCGTTTATCCAAGTACCGCCCCAACCAATCCAGCGCGCGCCTGGAAAAGTACACGGTTCTTATTCTGCCGCCTTTTCCTTTGATGGTTGTCTCCAGTTCGTCTGTTTGGTTTTTTGGGAAATGTATGTGCTCTCGGTCAAGAGAAATGAGTTCTGCAATGCGCAAGCCCGTGGAAAAGAAGGTTTCCAGAATGGCGCGATCCCGCATGCCGTGGAATGTTGAAATGTCGCATGCTTCCAGCAGGGTTTTTAGCTGTTCCAGGGTGAGAATATGGATTTCCCGC
Organism: Candidatus Wildermuthbacteria bacterium; assembly: GCA_016203455.1. Classification (GTDB taxonomy): domain Bacteria; phylum Patescibacteriota; class Minisyncoccia; order Minisyncoccales; family UBA10102; genus JACQMR01. The sequence goes on along the minus strand of JACQMR010000015.1, from coordinate 41,924 downwards.
TCTTCTTTTTCACGGGCGAGTTTTATTTTATCTGGCGCGAGCGAGAGTATCTCTTTTTCGGAAAAATAGCCCAAAAGAGACCGCAGGGCTATTAAGTAGTAGTTCTGGGTGGATTTCTTTAAAGAAAGGGCCCTGGAGAGGTATAGGCGGTATTTGCTGACAAGGTCGGGAGAAAGTTCGTGGGGCAAAACCGTCTGGAGGTTTTGTTGGGGGAGCCAGGAAAGAAATCGTTTTAAAAAATTGTGATAATTTTGCTGGGATTTTACGGATAATCCTTTTTCAATATCCAGCCAGTCCAAAAAATCAGAAATATGCTGGGAAACCGGTTTTTTTGATTTTTCCATAGGGGAGAGGGCTTTTGCCTTATTGTGTAACTGTGGGGCCTTATGGTTCGTTTAAGTTAAATTATGCGCATAGCTGATATTCTCATTTTAGCTTCTCCCCTAGTGCTGTCAAGATGATTTTCTATCGCACTTTTTTTAAAAGCGCGTTTTTGGTTTTGATTTCTTTGTATCTGAAACAAGAAACAAGATGATCATTTACCATGCCGATGCCCTGCATAAACGCGTAAACGGTTGTGGGGCCCGTAAACTTAAATCCCCTGCTTTTCAGGTCTCTGGCCAGGGCTTGCGCCTCCGTTGAAGTCGCGGGTATCTCCCCTTCTTTCTTGGGGGCGCGTTGTTTTGCTTTTTTGCCAACGAAACTCCAGAGGTATTTGGCAAACGATCCGTGTTCTTTTTGAATGCCGAGAATCAGGCGCGCGTTGCGTATGGCGGCTTCAATTTTGAGCCGGTTGCGTATAATGCCGGGGTTCTGCGCCAATCGCGCCGCGTCTTTTTGAGAAAATTTGGCGATGGTTGCGGGATCAAAATTTTTGAAAGCCCGCGCAAAGTTTTCTCTTTTTGAAAGAATGATTGCCCAGCTTAATCCCGCCTGGAAAGTATCCAAAAAGAACGCTCGGCAAATTTTTTTATCATTCCGTGTTGGAGTCCCCCACTCCGCGTCATGATACGCGGTCATTTCGCGTGATGATGCGGACCATGGACATCGCTGTTTGTTTTTGCTCATGCGCAAGAGCTGAGCGGCGCTATTCTGCCGCGGGGGTTTCCGAGGGCGCGCTCTTGGTAAAAAGCCCTTTGAGAATGCCGGTGATTATGTTCTTCAGCGATTCTATGGGATTGTCGGTTTCTTGCCCAAACAGCCCAAGTATTTGCGAGAGCAATGCTTTAACGGCGGGCGCGGCATACTGGTCCCAGAGGCCTTTTAAGAAAGTATGAATTGAGGTGAAAACGGGGGCTACGGCAGTATTCCAAAAATTTTGGACGGGAGCGGGAAGTTTTTCAAAGAGTCCGCTGGCAACGGAAGTAATGCCCTGGATGATGGGATTTTGGCTAAGAGCCGGGTTTGCCTGAATAACCGTTGCTATAATGCCCAGAAAAAAGAAGACAATGAGGAGATTGAAAATTACACGCATAGTTCTTTTGCTTGTTGTTGTATTTGTTTTGCCGCCCTTTGATATATGCCGAAAAGATGCTGGAAGTTTTCCGGAGAAAAATTGATCAGGTCTTTTGCAAAGTAGATTCCCCGTTTCGCGAATTGATCCTTGGCGTATTGGTTGACCCCGGGCAGTAAAGTTACGGGGTATAATCCTTTCGCTTCAATAAGCCGTTCCAGTCCTTCCGCGCGGGGGTATCGCCACCCGGTTATTCTTATGTTTTTGCATTTCGCGTACGCGATTGCTTTTTCGGTAAACCTGGTATTGGTGATCAGCCAAGCCCTGTGGGATACCGGCGCGTCTCGTTCTATCTTCTCATGATATTCGGTAATATCCAAGAGGCGCGCATGCATGTACATGACAACCTGGATGTCAGACACCACTCCCCTGCTGTTGTGATACTTTGCTTCCACGAAATAATGCGCGTCCTTCGCGCGGACTTCAATGTCTATTTCATGCGAAACGCACGCGCCTCTGATAATCTGGTTTGTGTTGGTTTGGTATCCGTACTCCCGCAATACCGCCGCGATATATTGCTCAAACAAGAATCCGGAAGGCCCTAAATCCATAATCCCCCGCTTTAAGGAATATCTTGCCGCGAGGGCCGGACTTTCTTTTGAAAGAGCCGCCGCGGTTTTTTGGAAAATTTCTTCCGTGGTCATGCCTTCTTTAACCTGTTTTTCCACAACAAGACAGACGCGGTTCACAAGATCCTCGGAAACCCCGGTGTTTTTCAGGGAATCGCAAAACTTTTCCCTGCTGTATGCCTCGCGTTCGCCAGACGCCTTGACGATGTTCATTGGAGTTTTTCTATTGCTGATTTGACCCGGGCAATGCTTTTTTCTTTTCCAAGAATGGCGGCAACTTCAAAAGGGCCCGGGGATCCTTTTTTGCCGGTAAGAGCAACCCGCAGGGGCCAAAGCATGGCTCCCCGGTCCCCCGTTTTCCGTGCTTCAGGCATGAGAATTGTTTCCAGGCGTTCTTTATTCCAGTCGTTTTCTTCAATGCCTTCCAGGATTCTCAAGGTTGCTTCCAGCGAGTTTTTCGTTGCTTTTAAAGCCGCGCCTTTCCAGGGAAGAATGGCCGTGTCATATGTGAGTTTTTTTGCAAAGAAAAATTCAGAAAGTTCCGTAATGTTTGAAAGTTTTTTTAGCCGTTCTTTTTGCAGGAGCACAATCGCGGCGAGTGTTTCTTGGTTCATGCTTGCGGTATCTGGCAGAAACGGCGCGCATGCTTTGAGGAGCGTGTCCGGCGCCATGACTCTGATGTATTCTCCGTTAATCCAGTCCAGTCGCTCTAGTGAAAACACGGCCGGGGATTTTTGCACGCGCTCCAGCGAAAATTCTTTGCAGAGTTCTTGCAGGGAGAATATTTCTCTGTTGTCTCCGGGGTTCCACCCGAGCAAAGCAAGAAAGTTTATGATAGCTGAAGGCAAGTATCCTTCTTGTCTGTATCTGGTTACGCTATTGTTGCCGTGCCGCTTGCTTAGTTTGGTATGGTCTTCAGCCATGATAAGGGGAAGATGGGCGTATAAAGGCGCGGGGCCAAACCCGAGCGCTTCCCAAAGGAGAATCTGTTTTGGCGTATTGGTGATATGGTCTTCCCCGCGAATAACATGGGTAATGCGCATCTCGCGGTCGTCAACCGCCGCGGTAAAGTTATAAAGCGGCGTCTCCATGTCTTTGGCTATAACAATATCTCCGGAAAGGGCCATGTCAAAAACAATCTCGCCGCGGATGAGATCGGTGAACGAAACTTTCTTCGGTTCAACGATAAATCGCACAACCCCTTTTTCTCCGTTGGCGATACGGTCTTCCTGTTCTTTTGTTGGGATTTCTCTGCATATCCCCGGGTACCGGGGCGCTTCTCCCCTGCTCTGCTGTTCTTGGCGAACGGTTTCCAAAATATCCTCGGAGCAAAAACACCAGTACGCTTTGTTTTCTTTCAGGAGTTTTTCCAGGTATTTTTTATAGATTTCTGTGCGTTCCGACTGGCGGTAGGGTCCTTCGTCCCAGGTAATGCCCAGCCATTGGAGATTTTCAATAATGTCTTGCTCCCATTCTTTTTTTGACCGTTCCTTGTCCGTGTCTTCTACGCGCAGTATGCAAACTCCGCCTTCTTTTTTCGCGAAAAGGAAGTTAAACAGCAGAGTTCTCACATTGCCCATGTGCAGAGGGCCCGTGGGCGAAGGAGGAAAGCGAACCCGTACATTCATGAGCCAATCGTATCACGGGGCGGAGAGATACTCAATGATATACGCGGCTATGGCTTTTGCCGCGCGCGGGCGTGAAAACGCCAGAGCGGCGCGCGACATTCTCGCGTATTCTTCTTTGTTTGAGATGAGAAAGTGTACCCGTTCCAGAAAAAAATGCGGGGTAAGATTGGATTCTTCCAGCACAATGCAAGCCCCGGCCTTGTTGTAAGCATACGCGTTTTCCAGCTGGTGGTTTTGCGCGGCTTCTGGCAACGGAACGAGAATTGAGGGTTTGCCCAAGGCCGCTATTTCAAAGATAGACCCGGCCCCCGCTCTGTTTACCACAAGATCGGCAACCGAGAACGCGTGCTTGAGGTCTGTTTCTTTTAAGAAAGGAACCGGATGATAAAACGGCAAAAGTTCTTTTGGTATCGCCACCTCCGCCTCTTTTTTGGTTTCCTGAAAGTTCTTGTCTCCCGTCTGGTGGATAATTTCATACTCTTTCAGCATTTCGCGGGCGATGTTTACGAGCATGTCGTTGATTCGTTGAGAGCCCTGGGATCCGCCCATAATCAAAATGACAGGTTTTCCGCCCTGCAGAGAAAACAGGCGGTTTGCTTCCTGAAGAGAGCCGGAGAGCAGGTCTTCGCGTATGGGGTTTCCCACTTGCTGGACTTTTTTTCTTGGGAATCCGGGTGTTTCCGGAAAAGAAATGAAAATATCGTTGGCGAATTTTCCCGAAACGCGGTTTGCCACGCCAGGCATGACATCTGATTCGTGCAAGATAATGGGGACGCGCAGAATCCATCCCGCAAGCACGGAAGGCACCGACCCATATCCGCCTTTGGAGAATATGAGATCTGGAGCGAGAAAGAATATGCGGAAAAACGCCTGGAGAATGCCGAGAGGAGTTTTTATGAATGTGTCCAGTATGTTTTTGCTTATGGCGGCGAAAGACCCGTCTCTGCGCACTTTTCCCGCGCTTATGCGCATGATCCGTATGCCTTCTTGCGACGAGATCATGTCTGAAAAATCGTCTTTGGGCCCCATGTAAAAAAACTCCGTTTTTTGAGTTCCGGCTTGTTTTCGCAGTTCTCTGGCAACCGCAACAATAGGGAGAATATGTCCTCCCGTCCCTCCTCCGGCAAAGAGTATTTTCATGCTATTACGATACCATTTGGATTTGGCTTCGCCAAGTTGGTTAGCGTTTTGTGAGATTGAGAAGGATGCCAAGACCCAGGATTTCAGTAAGGAGAGCCGAGCCGCCGTAGCTTACAAAGGGCAGGGGGATGCCTGTTAAAGGCAGAATGCCTGTTATGGCGCCCATGTTGATAAAGGCCTGTACGCAAAGCCACGAAACAATGCCTATGCACGCGATCTTGGCAAACCGGTCCTCCATGCGTTGCGCGAGAACCATGACTCGCCAGCAGAGAGCCGCGAACAGCAATACCAGAAAACATGCTCCGATAAATCCCGTTTCTTCCGCGATGACGGCGAATATGGAATCAGACATGGGTTCTGGCAATAATCCGAATTTTTGAGCGCTTAGCCCAAGACCCGCCCCCACTATGCCGCCCGATCCTATGCCGATAAGAGCTTGTTTTACATGGTATCCCTGCCCCAGGGGGTCCAAAGAGGGGTCAAGAAATACGGCCAGGCGGGATAGGCGGTATGGGGCGATATGAATGAGAGAGATAAGAGATCCGAGCGCCGCAAGGGCGAGGGTTATCGTGTGCCAGAGAGGAGTGTGGGCCGTAAAGTACATGATGCCCCCGATTATCCATATGACCCCCAGCGTGCCAACATCCGGTTGCGCAATCAGGATGGCGCCAATGCCTCCCATAATAAGTAAGAATGAAACAAGGGAGCCGTCCCCAGCCGTGAGAAAAGATGTCGCGAGATTTTTAGTTTTGGCGGAATCCGGCTCCGGTTTTTTCTTTGATTTTTTGATTTTTGCCGATAACCACGCGGCGAGGTAAAGAATAAATCCGAGCTTGAGCAATTCAGAGGGCTGGAATGTGAATCCGCCCACATGTATCCATCGGTGCGCTCCCCCGGCTTCTATGCCCACAAATGGAATAAATACCATAAGGCATAAGAATAGCGAGAAAAGAAACGCGGGGATGCTCAATGCGCGTATTGTTTCTCGCGGCAAAAAGAATAGTATGCCTCCAAGAAGGAGTCCGGGAAGCAGTCCAAAAAGAATCTGGTGGTTAAGGAAATAAAATGTGGTTCCGTATCTTTCCAAAGAGAACGACGCGGAAACGCTGGCAAGCATGATAACGCCGAGAAACACGAGCGTTCCGCATATTCCGAATAACCAGGGGTCTGCCGTAAAGTTAAGCCGTTTTTTTACCATATACTGCAACCCATTTTTTAAACTGGTCTCCCCTGTCTGCGTAGTCCTTAAACATATTAAAGCTGGAGGCGGCCGGAGAAAGCAAGCAGATTTTTCCTTTCGGGGTGTTTGCAAAACAGAGCTGTACGGCCTCTTTCATGGAACCGGCGAAAAAGTGTTGAGGCGGGCGTTTCATGAGTTGTATGATTTTTTTCCCCGTGTCGGGAAAAAGGATAAGCGCGGGAATCTTGCTGTTCTCCAGGTAGGAGGCGAGGCGTTTGTATGAGACGCCCCTGTCAAAACCGCCCGTTATAAGTGCGCCGATTTTTCCTTTGAGGGATTCCAACGCTCCTATGGTTGCTTCCGGAATGGTCGCGAGAGAGTCGTTGATAAACTCAATGCCCTGCCATACGCCCGCGGGTTCCAGGCGGTGCGGGAGCGGTTTGAATGTTTCAATGCTTTGTATTATCTTTTTTTGGGGAATTCCAAAGAGTTTTCCAACAAGTATCGCCGGCTCCGGAGACGCCAGGAATAACGCTCCCCTCTTTTTTGAAGTAGCCCGAAAAGGAATCGTCTGGGCCTTGCTCTTTTTGGCAATCGCACTGCAGAACGGGTCTTGTTCGTTGTACAAGAGAAAATCGGCGGGACCCTGGTATGTTGCTATGTTTCCTTTTGCCTTTTTATACTCTGCCATGCCTCTGTGATGGTCAAGGTGCTCCTCATAGAGATTAAGCAGTACGGCAATATGTGGACTTTGCCGCATGGTTTCCAATTGAAAGCTGGAAAGTTCATACACGAAGATGTCTTCCGGAGAATGGTTTTTCAAAAAGGACAACGCGGGTGTTCCTATGTTGCCCAAAAGCTTTGTTTTGTATCCGGCGTCCGTCAAAACTTTATGTATGAGAGATGAAGTGGTGCTTTTGCCTTTTGTGCCGGTTACTCCTATGATGGTTCCCTGGCACGCGGAAAAAAAGAGTTCCGTTTGATTGGTAACTTTGTGGGACTTCTTGAGAAGCGGCGTTAGGGTTTTGAGCGGAATCCCCGGGGTTTTCACAATGATCTCATACTCCCCTATTGCGTTGAGGTATGTTTCTCCCAGGTGAAGCGCCACGAACGGCGCGTGTTGTTTTGGCAAGTTGGGAATATCGGGACTCTTATCCGCGATGCCGAATATCTTGCCGGGGAACATCTTTCTTAAAAATAAAAATGTGTCTCGGCCTTCTCTGCCAAACCCAAGAATAAGTATCTTTTTGTCTTTAATATCTTTTATGTCCATATCGTTTTGAGTTTACCATAGATACATATCATATCATAAAACTTTAGGTAGCTCGGTTAAGTTTATGCTACACTAAAACTTAGTAAGGCGTGTGGGAGGTTTGGTTATGCTGACACCGCAACAAAAATGGGATATATTAAGGAGAGAGATTCAAAGATCAGCGAAAACCTGGTGGGGCGCGACTTGGGCCCTCCTTGTGGTTCTATGCCTGGCGGTGACGATATTTCCTTTTCCTGCTGCATATAAGGGATGGGGAGCTTTAGGGCTTTTTATCGCCATGATTACCGCAGGAGGTTGGTTGCTTGCGATCGCCCAAGCGATTACTGTTGTAAATGGCATCATGTTCCTTCAGGAATCGTGCAACGCGAAGGAACAAGAAGAAACCAAATAAGGTCTTTCTCGTAGACAAGTTTTGAGGGGTCGCTATTCATATATATCTGTATACCGCCCCCCTTTTTTATATTTATCCAAATAACTTAGTTTAGAGAGGGTTACGCCGGAAATTACCAACTACGAACCGAAGGTGTTCTAACAACAGCGTTAATTCCTAACCCCCTGTTTTTCCTGCTAAGGATAATCCCGCGTGAGAGAAAGAGGAATTTCAAAAACTTTTTGTTTTGAAGAAAAACCCGATACAAGACGAATGCTGGATTGCGGAATGCTGAAATAGTCAGCTAAAGCCGAAATAATGGCGCGGTTTGCTTTGCCTTCTTTGGGAGGTTCTTTCACACTCACCGAGAATGTGTACTCTCCTGTTTTTTCCACCCGCTGTTCTTTGGCAAGGGGTTTTGCCGTTACATGGATTTTCATGATTGAGCGTGTTTTTTTAGTATATCTTCAAATTGCGCAGGCAGGAAGTGTCTGCGGTTCCAGGACGATAAAATGCGCGCCGCTGTTTTCGCGATGTTTTTGCGGCGGGGCAGGATGCGTTTTTTGAAATATACAAGAAGCCCCGGCAATTCTCCGTCTTCTCTCTCCGCTTTCTTTGCGCTTAAGAAAAACGCCGCTATGCTTTCTTTGGCGGTCCCAACGCATTCAAAGGGTTTGAACCGCTTTTCTCCCGTAAGTTCTTGCATGAGAGGAATAAGGGCGGGGTTTTCAAAAAGGTTTCCGCCGAATGTTTCAACAAGCGTTTGGCTTGGGACAAAAGGATAGAGTATGGCAAACACAAACAGGCATTTGGGGCATGTTTTGCACCAGGTTCTTTCGGGGTGTTTTGTGCCGGAGTATGTTTTGTGGGCCGTGTTACAGCTTAAAAATGCCGGAAAGTATTGAGGATACCGGGCAAAGATTTTTGCTATTTGGAGTTCTGAAAGCGGCCGCAGGAAGCTGAAGTATTCTATATCCGGAGAAAGATATATCTCGCAGTACTCGCGGAAGTTTTCTTCAAACTCGTATGTCTTGGAATACTGGTGGTTGATTGTTTTGCCAAGATAGCGCAGGTTCCCTTCGTTTGAGCTCTCTTCGTTTGAGAGCGCTATATATTTATATCCAAAGAGAGCCGCGGCGAGTGTTGTGAGAAACGCCAGATACGCCGAAAACGGCGTATGCCCATTGAGATATCCTTTGCGGTTCAGCTCTAAAAGTTTTGGGTCTATGGTTCTTTCAACGATAACGGGGTTTTTTATGCCCGCCGCTTCAAGCACATCTCTTTGTTCTTTCTTTGGGTTGAGTAAAAACGGCCGGAGCTTGATGTTTGTTTCTTTTAGCAGTTCCAGAGTGACCGCGCCGTCTTTCCCCCCGCCAACCGGCACCAGCGTTCTTTGTTGATTTTCCTTAACCCCGTTAAGGTGTGGATAACTTAACGGGGTTAAGGAGGTGGTTAATGAGGCGATTTTTAGAAAATTCGGGGAGGTAAAATTGATTTTGTTTTTGTAAAAGTACTCCCCCATTCCTTTGAGAATGAGGTTTTTGAACCACGCTTTTTGTTTTTGATCCAGGGGACCCGCCTCAACAACGATTTCAGGAGAGCAGGTTGCTTTCCAGTAGCTGATCATTTCAACCAAGCCGAGGTTGAACACAAGATTGTTGAGTATTTCTTTCCCTATTTCTTTAACGCGCTTTACCGGAATGTCGCGTATAATAAGAGCGGGGCTAAACGAAATCCCGGGAGGAATTGAAAATTCAAAACTGACCCGCAGGTCTTTCCCGGCGCGTTCCGTTTTGCATGAATGATAAAAGAATTTCGGATGCGTTTTTCTTAAGGATGAATATTTCATCCCAGTAGCTGGATTGCCACGCCGATAAACGCGGCCACAATGCCTATAATCCAGAATCTCATGGTAATGGTGTGCAAAGGCCAGCCCCCTGCTTCAAGGTGATGGTGAAAAGGAGCGGCTTTGAATATCTTTTTTCCGCCGCGCAGTTTTTTAGAGAGAAGCTGAAGAATGACGGATCCCGACTCTATAACCAGCAGTATGCCTATAATGGGCAATACCAATACGGCATCCGTGAGGAATGCCACGACCGTGAGAGTCGCGGTAAGTCCCATTGTTCCAACCTCGGTCATGTAAAACTTCGCGGGAGGCACATTGAACCAGAGAAACGCGAGTAATGCTCCGGTAATGGCAAAGCAGAATGCGGCGAGATCAACTTGTTGTTGGGAAAACGCGATGAGTCCGTACGCGGTAAACATGGAGGCAAACGATCCCCCGGCGAGTCCGTCTATGCCGTCCAGCACTCCTCCCGAATAGGTTGCAAGCATAACGAGTACGAAAAATGGGATAATAAGCCAGCCCAAAACGATGTCCCCTCCTCCGGGAATATGCACCGTATCCCAGCCGAGTTTGTAGAAAAACCACCACGCCCCCGTAAGTCCTATGAGGGTTACAAGCGCGAAACGGTGCTTCAGGGAAAGTCCTCCGGCAATGTATTTATTGGTTTTTTCCCAAAGCGATCGTAAAAACGCGTTGCCGGGAGCAGAGATCACCTGGAGCATGTCGTCTAAAAACCCCACGAAAGACGCGGCAAGGAGAGTTCCCATGGGGAGCCAGGTTTCAGAGCGCGTGAGAAAGTTCATAGCTTCCAGCCACGGGTTTCCTGTTTTGGAAAGCAACCAGAGAATTATTGCCACCAAAGGGGGAACAAGCCATACGAGCACGCCTCCGAATCGCGGGGTTTTTACTTCGCCTTCCGTGTGAAATTTTTGAAACACGGGCAGGGCCCCTCCGCCCAATGCCGTTTGGCGAACGGTTTTCCGCCAGAGTTTGTATTTATGCATGACGCGCAAGAGCGCGGGAGTCGCGAGAAAACCAATGAGAAAGCTCATGCCTGTAATCACGGCTATTTTGATGATGCTGAAAGAAAGGAGAGAAATCATGCGCGTTACCAAGCATACGAATTATATGTCCAGTTAACCAGTCGTTTCATGTCGGAGAATCGGTCGGGCGATCCCAAGACAACATTGATAATGTATCCTTTTTGTTTGGGGCTTTCAAGAACAAGCGCCAGGGTTCCTTGCGCGAGAGGAGTCCATCCGGTTTTTCCTCCAAGAACTTTCGTGGGCCACGATGTAAACGAGAGCAGTTCATTGGTGTTTATCATGTCGTGATGAAACCAACCCCTGCTGTCGTACAGCGGGAGCTCCTGGACGCGCAAGATGGAAAAGATATCGGGATACTGGTCTTTCAATTCCCGGACAATGCGCGCTACATCTAAAGCGCTTGAAAGATTGACCGGTTCTTCGGGACTATCCGGATCTAGTCCCGCGTAGTTTGTAAAACGGGTTTTAGAAAGTTCAAGTCGTTTTGCCTCAAGGTTCATGAGGTCTGCGAACGGTTGTTTTCCAATCTCCAGGGCAAACGCGGCCGCCGCGTCGTTTGAAGATTCAATGAGCATGGGGTACAGCAGGTCTTTGGCGAAAAACGCGTCTCCGGCTTTGAGCAGGCCAAAGCTTTCTTCTTCCCGCACAGCTTCCCTGCTTATCGTTATAATGTCTTTCGGGTTGAATGTTCGCGCCGCTACCAAAGCAGTCATGAGTTTTGACAAAGAGGCAATGGGCAGGGATTCTCCCTCATTTTTTTTAAAGAGCGTTTTTTCTTCACCGGTGGTTTTGATCAAAACAGAAACGGCGGATTGCGCGGCAAGCTCCAGGGAAGGCGCGGTTTGTTTTATAACCGGGCGCGCCAGCCATTTCATGTCTTCCAGCGAGGAAAGCGCGGACGCTTGCTGGGTGTCTGCCATGTTGTTCCAGAACAACAGTTCTTGGGCGCCGGAAGAAACCGTATTGGCAAAAAGCCAGAACGGAATGCTGGCCAAAAACGCTCCAAGAAATATCCGCGTGTTCCTTGTCATTGCTTATTTTTTCTTTGTAATTTCCAAGTGCAGTTCTTTGAGCTGTTCTCCGGTAACTTCGCTTGGGCTGTCCATTAAGGGGTCTCTCGCGTCCCCTGTTTTGGGGAACGGGATGACTTCTCGGATATTGGGTTCCCCAAATGAGATTGCAAAAAACCGGTCAAGGCCGGAGGCGATTCCTCCGTGCGGAGGCACGCCGTATTCAAACGCGGTAAGCAGGTGGCCGAACTTTGCCTGGATGTCTTCTTTTTTGTTGCCCATGAGTTCAAACACTCCCGAAAGAATGTCCGGGCGGTAGGTGCGCAAACTGCCTCCCGCTATTTCATATCCGTTGAGCACTAGGTCGTATTGGAATGCCAGAATGTCTCCCGGATTCTTTTTCATTTCCTCAAGGTCTTCCGTTTGGGGGCGCGTAAAGGGGTGATGCACCGCGTCCCATCTGTCTTCTTTTTCTTTCCATTCAAACATGGGGAAGTTCACCACAAAGGCAAAGGCAAGTTCGTTGGGGTCTTGCGCGTTCTCGCGCAGATCCGGCTTGTCTGAATTGTATTTTGCCATGACATCTTTATATTCATATCTTGGAAACGGACTTTTTTGAACCCGCTTTTCAGGGAAGAATTTTCCTACCAACTGGGTGTAGAGCCGCTCAATCAGGTTTAAAACATCTTCTTGTTCCACGAACGACATTTCAATATCTAACTGGGTGAATTCCGGCTGGCGGTCGGCTCTGGGGTCTTCGTCTCTGAAACACCGCACAATCTGGAAATACTTTTCAACGCCTGCCACCTGGAGGAGCTGTTTGTATTGCTGGGGGCTTTGGGGCAGGGCGTAAAATTTCCCCGCGTACAGACGAGACGGTATGAGGTAATCGCGTGCTCCTTCGGGCGTGGATTTGCTGATTACCGGCGTTTCAACTTCCGTGAATCCTTCTTTGAGAAGGAAATCCCGCATAAACTGAATGCACAGGTGCCGCATTTTTAAGTTTTTTGCCATGCGAGGTCTCCGCAGATCAAGATAGCGGTATGTAAGCCGTTTTTCTTCGTCTATGTCGTATCCGTCCCCGTGTATGTCAAACGGCATGGTTTTTGCCTGGGATAAAATGACGAGTTTTCTGGCAAGCAGTTCCACGCCCCCGGTGGCAATTTCTTTGTTCTTCATGTTTTCCGGGCGTTCTTTCACCTCCCCTTCTATTTCAACAACCCATTCGGGCCGCGCCTCTTGCACAAGCCCATGCGCCTCCGCTTCTTGGGGCGTAAAAACAATTTGCATGATTCCCTCTTTGTCTCTCAAGTCCAAAAATACGAGTTTTCCGTGGTCTCTTCGGGTGTCTATCCATCCTGCCAGTTTTACGGTCTCCCCTACTTTGTTTGGCGTTTCTGCCGTGTATGTTCTTTGCATGTTTTTTAGGTAAAATAATTCCTCTAGAATACTAGAGGATACCATATATCTTGCAAAATCAAAAGGAGTACACCAAAGATTATACAAGCGGAAGCTCAACGAAAAATGCGCTCCCTTTGCCTTTGCCTTCGCTTTCCGCCCATATTCTGCCTTTGTGCATTACGACAAACTGTTTTGCGATATAGAGACCAAGGCCGGAACCTTCGGTCCAGAATTTGTTTCCGGCGTTGCCCCGAGAGAAGCTTTCAAACAAGTGGTTTATTTCTTCTTTTGACATGCCTTCTCCGGTGTCTTGAATGGTAATAAGCGCGTTGCCGGCGTGCTCGATCTTGTTTTTGTTTACCGCCAAGCTAACCCGTATACTCCCCTTTCCGGTGTATTTAATGGCATTGTCCACGATATTCATGATAACATTGCGTATTTTTACCGCGTCAAATTGAAATTCGGGCATGTCGGCAGACGGTTTTTCAAATATAAGTTTTAACCGTTTGTCCTTGGCTTTAATGCGGAGTTCTTCCAGAGCCGTTTTCACAACATCATAGAGCTGACCGGTTTTTAGTTCCACTCGGGTTTTGCCCGACTCAATGCGGGAAATATCCAGGAGGTCGTTTACCAGCTGAATGAGCCGTTCGTTTGACTCATACACATTGCGCATGGGCTGTTTTTGTTTTTCAGCGAGAGGGCCGTACGCTTCTTCCAAAATCATGGAGATGTATCCTTTAATCGCGGTGAGCGGAGTGCGCAGTTGATGGGAAGTGATGGATACAAACTCCGACTTTGCTTCGTCCAGTTCTTTTAATTTCGCGTATGCCCGCTGGAGCTCCTCTTTTTGTCCTATTTCTTTGCGCACGCTTTTGATGAGCAGGATTCCAAAAATCAACAAAAGGAGGAATATTGAAATTCGCAAGATAAGGGTGCCTATGTCTCGAGCGACAACTACCTCTATGATACTCGCGCTTGCTAGGACGAATGTGAGAATTTCGGTAGCGATCATTTTTATGTTTAGCAGATGATGCCGGATGATGGCGTACGCGGTGAAAAAGGCAAAAGGCAGAATAAAGAGCGCTCCAAAAGACACAAATCGGGCGTTATTAAAAAAGGCCGGAAGAATAAAATTAAAGGTCAGCAGAAGTAAGAATGTAATGAATGCTCCGGTGAATATGTACTTGAGCTGGAGCTTTTCCATGCCTGATGCTTGCGCCATTTTTTTTATCATCAATAGCAATCCTCCCAGGATGCTCATCACGATAACCGCTCCAAATAAGACAATGGCGGGTCCGTTTACGGCACTCGCGGCCTGCCCTGTATTTGAAAATGTCGCGATTTGTTTGAATACCAAGGGGGTAAGAGTGAGAAGCGATGTGATTAAGACGATCGGAATAGCAAGGAGCGCATACATCCGCGGATATGTTATTTTATTTCTGGGAAATACATAAAAAAGATGGAAAAAAGAAAACGCGTGCCATGTCGCGAAGAACACGGCGAATCTCAAAAGCCAAAGAGTTGTTGATGGTGCGCTGGAGCGAGAAACAAGGAAGTTCGTGACGCTCCAGCATATAGTAAGAATGGCAAAGAAAAGAAACGCCCGGTTGGTCGTGTTTTGGCGGTTGTTCAGGAATACGGCCAAAGCCAATAGCGCGTTTGCGGCAACCCCGATTCCAAGCCACAGAATGTCAAGGTTGATGAGATAGAAATAGTTCATGTCATATTTCTATATGAGGAGGAAGTTTTGAAGAATATGCACTCGGAGTCCCGCCGTATCCGATGCGAAAGGTTATTGCCATGACTCGAGACGACGCGCCAAAGACATTCTGAATAGTGTCGTATGCCTGTTGCACAAGGTTAATGTGATCCATGGAGAATTGTTTGGTGTCTCCCGAAGCGATCCTCTGGCGCAAATACAGAACCGCTGTTACAGGCTGGAAACTGATTTGCAATGCGGTCGCGGTAAGCCATACTCTTTCAAGCGTTCTGCCAGCGTTGACAAAGCTTTCGCGAGAGTTGTCTTGCATATCAATAAGTCCCATTGCCGAAGACGAAGCATATATTTTCGCGTTCTGTGATGCCACGCTTTTTGAGAGTCCCCGCTTGCCCACGATATTCACGAGTCCCCAATGCGAAAAGAGTCGGAAAGCAACGCGCGCCGGAGGAGGCAGTTCAAATGTTTTTACATATAGCCCGCTTCTTCGCGCGAGTTCTTCTTGTTCGGTCCAGATAATATGCGGGAACAGGGATTGATGCACCGCGCGGTTTTCCATGATGAGTCGTTCGTTTGCTGAAAACGCGTCTGCCAAAAGTTTTTTTTGCGCGGGATCTTCAATGAGCCGGAGCCGTGTCGTATTGCCGTTTTGGTTCCCCGCCTCCAGAATTCTTTTTCGGTGCGCTTCTTGAAGCGGGATATTTTTGTAAGGTTTTCGGTTTGTGGTTCGTTTGCAGATGGCATTGAAAAGATTGTCTTGCGAAATTTCTGGAGAATGCCGGAATTCTACGCGAGCCACGCAATCCCCCATTTTTCCTTCAGGGAAAAGCCGTACGGTCGTTGCATAGCCATGTTGAGATGCCGCAATCTGAATATTTTCAATCAGAGCTCCATGGCTTACGAGAGATCCCCGCTGGAGAAAGTTATATATCGTCGTGTCCCGTTCGGGAAGATTGTATATCAAGAGCGCGGAATTCTGTATGCGAAATTTCCATGGCTGGTAGTTGTGTCCGGACGGAGCGTTATTTGCTTCCTTGAGTATTGTTGTGATTATTTCTTCCATCGCGTTTATGAGGACATTTTTGGTTTCTTTCCTTGTATATTCAGTATACCTTTTGAGTCGCTGTTGTGAAAATTCGTTTCACCGTATTGTTTTAGGGCGATAAGTGGGAGGGCTTTTCCGCCCAAAATTGAATGGAGCTTGTGGAATTCCATATTGACCCGCAGAAGGCATTCGCTTACCGCGGTACGGACATTTTGTGAAATGGTTTTCGTTGGACGAACGCCCGGAGCAAGCTCAACATCAATATGCAGTGTCTGCGTTTTACTGTGGTTTGTGGTTTGATTGTGGGCAAAATAATTTCCCGAAAGGAACCGTGAAATTCTTGCGTCTTCAAGTCCCTGTTTAATGTGTTCGGGATAGATGTTGAGGGCGTAAAAAGTTACCGCGACATCGGTTCTACCTTTGACCGTTACAAAAGGCCATGTCCATTGCGAGAGTCCGTGCGCCTCCGTTTCTTTTTCTAGCGCATGGGTTTTTAAGAATGTTCGCATGGTTTTATGCGGGAAAACATTTCCAATATCGTGGATGTTGTAGCGTACGAGCGGCGCGGATGTTGAAACAGTCAACAGGAGTTCTTGCTCGTGTTCTTCAAAGAACACATGGTTAGGATTGTATTGAAAGATGCCAGGCAGATTTTTGACTGTTCCAAATAAATCTCGAGAAAGCCCCGGCACGCTCTCCGATTTTTTCCGCAAGAATATGGAGAGAGGAGTTTCAAACCCCAGCATGCCGGCGTCCGCGCACCCGTATATGTTGATGATGGATTCGTCCGGCGTACGCATGCCAAGGAGTGTCGCCACATCTTTTCGCCATGTTTCTGAAAACTTGTCCCCCGCCGTGAGGACTCGTATGTTTTTGGGAGCGGGGATTTGTTTCTTTTTCATTTCGGAGAACACATTCATGAGGAACGGAGGGTATCCAGCTATGATCGTGTGTTTGAAGCGGGGGGCGAGGTCTTTGAGAATACGCAGAATGTCTTTTTGTTCTATGCCCGGGGTTATTGTGGTAAGGGCATACCCTTTTCTTGCGACATTTCTGCATGAAGCGAGAGTATATATTCCCGCGATCCATATGCCCATGGCAAAGCATACGATCATGAGCGTTGTATCTTTTTTTTGTATTTTAAATATATCCCGAAAGATGCGTTCGTGGAGGTCCCCTCCTTGTTGTTCCTGGATGTCGTCAAGAAACCATAGTGTGGGTTTTCCGGAAGATCCGGAACTCGCGTATCCCATGGAAGGGATTTTTCTTTCGGGGAACAGATCGTTTAAGGGGTATCGGTATATGTATGTTTTCTTTTCTATAATCGGGAGTGTTTTAAAGTCCTTGATTCCCCGCACCGCGCGAGGGTTTATCCCTCCATGTTTCAACAGCATGCCGTACGCGGGGACGCGTTCGCTTGCACTTCGAAATATTTCTAAAGCTTTTTGAAAGCCGGGTATCATGCTAAAAACAATGTTTCAAAGTTAATATGGTATCTTCCAGACGGCATGGGCAGGTTGTTGGCAATGGCGCGTACGGAGAATGCGGCAACTGCTCCTCCTACAGACGCACTGGTTCCCAGCTGGGGTATGCCAGAGAGGGAGGTGCCAATGGCTTGGATAGATTGAAGCATGCGTTCGCTTAGGGATTCTGATCCCACGATTTTATTGGCGACCTTGGTCCAATTCTGGAAGTCCAGATGTTCTATGGTTTCAGGGTCCATGTCTTCCATGATGCCGTGGAGTAGCGGTCGTTCGGGTTCTGCGTCAAATCGCTCAATGTCTAAAATAACTCCATTGCCGTTGTCGGTTACCATAATAACGGGAATGCGATGTGTTCTGCAGGATCGTCGGACTCGTATCTTCATTGAGATATTATCCATTTCATCAATAAAAACATCCAGTTTGGGATTTCCCCGGAGGAACTCCTCTAGATTTTGTTCGTTCAACCCCGTTTCAAACAAGGAAATATTTGCGAAGGGATAAATTTCCCATGTATTTTTTGCCGCAATATCGGTTTTTTTCGCGCCGAGGTCAAGAAGCGTCGCTTTGATGCGATTGAGATTAGAAAGTTCTAGGGTGTCAAAATCGGCTATCTTGAGACACCTGGGGCCTCCGGTCATGGTTAAGGCGGAAAGAACAGCGGAGCCAACGGAAAGCCCGGCTATGCCAACGCTGGTATTTCTATATCGTTCCTGCTCTTCTTTCGTGATGATGTTTCTGTTTCGCGCGGTGCGTATTTTACAGTACTCTTGTTCCGGATATATGCGAATCGCCGTGTTGTTCCATGGATAGTAGACCCATAGTGCTTGCTGTTCTCGTTCGTGTAAGAAATTTTGGAACGCGGGGGTTTCCCTTGAAAAAGAGTGCTTGAGCTCGGAGCGTTCAATAATAAAGAGTTCTTGAGTGGCATCCGCGAATTTGTCTATAATGCGCGCTCCACGAGGGATATTTTCTTCTTTTTGAAAAAATTGAGGACCGGTAAGCATAAGTACAACATACTATACATTGCCTTTCTTTTCATCTTGAATGAAAGCGACAACTTTGGGTAGTTGATCCACGAGTGTTCTGTCTTCTATAATTGGTGGAAAGATTTCGGTTATCTGTTGAATAAGTTTTTGGGAAGAATCAGAGAGTTCGGACGGGTTGTTGCTAAAGTGTACGGCTTGAGCCAGCGTGATTAATTCCACGGCAAGGATGATGTTCACATTGTTTGCTACTTTTGTGGCGAACAAAGCCGCGTCCGTACCCATGCTTACGATATCTTGATTATCTCCGTTTGTGGGGATGGAATGTATGTAATGAGGGAACGCGAGAGTTTGGTTTTGCGCCGCGGTAGAAGTTGCTACGAATTGCAGTCCTTGGAGTCCGAGCGTGAGCCCTGGGGTTCGCAGGTTCATGAACGGAGGGAAAAACTTATTGATTTCATGATTTAGAAAAAAATTGGTTCTTCGCTCTGACAACATACCCAGTTTCACAAGAGCAATTTTTAGTTGATCCACGGCCGAAGCGACATAATCCCCGTGGAAGTTTCCCCCGTGGAGAATCAGCTTGTGTTCGGTATCTACGATGGGATTATCGCTCGCCGAATTCATCTCCGTTTCTAGGATATTTTTTGTGTTGGCAAGCGTGTCTAGTACAGGGCCGAGTACTTGGGGGATGCATCGTAGGGAGTAGAATTCTTGCACGGTTTCAGAGATATGCACCACATCCGCTCCGTTTTCAGAGGGTTGGCGCAGTTCGTCCCTTTTTTTAAGCATCCGGGAAGATTCCAGGAGGGAGCGCAAGCGGCGCGCTACTTCAATCTGCCCCTTGTGAGGGCGCGTGTTATGAAGATGTTCCGATATGCTATCGTCAAAGGCGTGAACAAGCTCAAGTGATAACGCTCCAAAGCGTATCGCGAAAGAGAGAATGTGTTCGGCGCGGGCGCACAAAAGAGCTCCAATGCCGGTCATTGCGGATGTCCCATTGATGAGTGAGAGTCCCTCTTTGGGTTTGAGGGCATAGGGAGAGATGCCGCATTCTTTTAATACCGCAACGCTCTTACGCCTTTTCTTTCTATACATGACCTCTCCTTCTCCTGTGAGTGCAAGCGCGATATGTGCAAGCTGGACAAGATCCCCGCTCGTTCCGACCGCTCCATGTTCCGGTATGATGGGCAAGATTCGTTTGTTGATAAAAGTTTGGAGGTGGCGGATAAGTTCCGGAGATACTCCGGAGTATCCTTTTAGGAGCGTATTAAGCCGCACAAGCATTGCCGCAAGGACATATGTTTCGGGCAATGGATCGCCTATTCCCACGGCATGGCTACGAATGAGGTTTGCTTGCAGGAGCGTAAGCTGGGTGTGGTTGATGATATTGGAAGCCATGGGGCCAAAGCCGGTGTTGGCTCCGTACACGATGCTTCTTTGCACTTCTTTTTCCAGGAATTCTCTTGAGTTTTGAACCTTAAGGAGTGCGGACGGAGCAATATCCACTGATATTTCCGTGTTGCGGGAGAATGTATCTATGGTCTCAATGGTGAGATTGTTGCCGTCAAGCGTGAGTGAGGATTTCATACGGGGAATATATCCCTGTTCTCTCTTGTTTGGAGTTTTTTGTCAATCTTTCTTTTTTCAAATATAAGATTGCCTCTTTGGATAAGGTCGTATTTTGTCGGATTTATTTTTATATAGCGCTGGAAGGAGGATTTTGCGGCGGCTGGGGAGGATTTGGCCTGAACGGAGGGGGCGGCGGAGTCGCGCTTTGCGATTCTTGCGCCAAAGGAGGAACCGGTCTTTCTTCGGGCGTAGCGGGCCTGCTTTGACTATGTTGCGGCAGGTGAGATGTATACGCCACGGGCAGATTTTCATGTTTTCTGCCTTTTGCCAGATACCATGTTGCCGCGGCAACTCCAATGATGATGAGGATAATAATGAAAAGGGTCACGGTTTTTGCGCTTAATGGTTTGTTATGTTTCTATCTTCTCCCTTTGCGGTTTTTGTGTCAATGGATTTACATTGAAATGCGGGGTAAGCTACGCTATGCAGTATGACATCATCTATTCTTATTAAGCATGTGAATATCATCCCGATGCCGGGTCCCCGCGTATTGCGCGGGTATGATGTTTTGATTGAGGGAGCGCGCGTAACAAAGATTTTTCCTTCAAGAGATCAAAAGAATGAAAAATTCGCGGGCCGCGTTATTAACGGAACGGGAAAGTTTCTTATTCCCGGTCTTTTTGACATGCACGCGCATCTGGAGTCAAAAGATTTTCTTTCTCTTTTTCTTCAATGCGGCGTTACCGCCATTAGAGAAATGGGAAATTCCAAAAAAGAGATATTTTTGTGGAGAAATCAAATAAACGCGGGGAAAATTCTTGGTCCCCGCGTGTTTATCGCGGGCCCGATTTTGGAAGGCGACCCCCCGTTGTGGAAGGGGTTTCGCGTGGTAAAGAATAAAAAAGAAGGCGTATCTGCCGTAAAGGAGTTAAAGCGTCAAGGGGCGGATTTTATTAAGGTGTATCATACGCTTAAACCGGAAGTGCACGCGGCTATTCTTAGAGAAGCTCATGCGCAAGGTCTCAAGGTAACAGGGCATATTCCGGAATCCGTAGGCATTAAAAAAGCCGTGGAAATGGGCCAGGACGGGTTTGAGCATATGTCCGATGTGAGCGCGCACATCATGGGCCGTCTTATTGCCGTAGACGCTCGTTTGAAAAATTATCCTGAATATAGGAGATTTATTGATGTGAAAATAGACAGAGCCAAGGTAAAGGAATTGGGTTTGTCGCTCAAGAAAAGACGGGTGTTTTTATGCCCCACTCTTGTCGTGGATAAAAAACTGTCCCAGCTCGCCGATTATTCCAAACTCCGGCACAGCAAGGAAGCGGCTCTTCTCCCTGACCATTACAGAAATGTTGAGTGGAGCCCGAATCATTCTCAAAGTTTAGCGTATATTAAGGGTCTGCCGCCTCTCTATTTTAAAAATTCAGGCGTTGTGAGCGAACGCGTTCGCCGCATTCTTCCGTTTCTCTGGAAACACAGCATTATTCTCGCGGGGTCTGACACTCCAAATCCGTTTGTCATTCCCGGCGTTTCGCTCTTTGAGGAGTTAGAACTTCTTGTTGATTCCGGATTGCAGCCGCATCAAGCATTGGAGGCGGCAACATATAACGCGGCGTTATTTCTTGACGCGCTTTCTGATTTAGGAACGATTCAAGAAGGGAAAATCGCGAATCTCGCGCTTCTTGGCAAGAACCCGCTAAAAAATATTTCACATATCCGATCTATAGAGGGCGTCATACTAAACGGCGCGTATCTTGCCTCTAGAAAAGGCAAATAAAAGCATGTGTTAGCGCAAATCCGACTTGCGCAACTGCCCGCGAAAACAATGAGGAGGATCACTTTGCCGCTAGTAATCTGCTTCAAAGAACTCTCCACTGTTCAGCCCTCCATTGTTGAAGAACTAAATTGTGGAGGGAAGCGGGCGTGTCAGTGAAACACGCGCGCTTCCCATTGATAGGAGGAGAAAGGTCGGGATAGAACCGATTCCTTTTTCCTTTTTTGGATATTAGTTGCTCTTTTTGAGCGAACTAACCGTTGACGGTCAAATGACCGTCAAGTAGCTTTTGGGCCTCTTCCTTAGCCCTGTCGAGGTCACCCTCGACGAACCGAGCGTATTCTACTTTGTCATACAGGATGGAATAACCATCCTGGTTCTTCTCGGGGTCAACCGAGATGTATCCAGTGTCGGCGGCAGCGTTGATAAACACGCCGACGCTCCCCTTAATCGATGCGATATGGACCACCCGAGGATCATGCCACTGCCGCCGAGTCTTCAGATCGAGGAGCTTTTCGGCTCCCCAGACCTCCGAGACTTTGTTCCCATCGGGGTACCCCGCTACCCAGCGGGGATAGTAACGCACTTCGCAGTGCGTTACTACGAAATCCTTACTGTGAGGAGTCCGCCAGGACTCCGTGAACTGGTCAAGGTTAACCATGTATACCTTGACCACCACCCCCCCTTGGAACCTGAAGGTGGGGATTTCCCCACCAATAGACAAGAGATCGGGGCGGGAGCCTGCGACCTCCTCGGCGACGGCGTACGCCACATTTGCTCCCATACGAATATGAAACGGAAAATTAACTTTAAACTGATTGGCCATTTTGAACCTCCTAGGTTCTGTTCCAGTTTTCGCTGGTGGCCTTGTAGGCCAGCTATGCGGCATTAAAATTTTACCGCACAGACCCGTACAGATTAGCTTTCCTCCGGGTACAAAATCCACAAATAAATGTATGAACTCTGCATCCGAAGGAAAGAATATTTGAAAGGACTTTCCACTGTTCAGCCCTTCATTCCTGAAGAGCTGAATTGTGGAGGGAAGCGTGCGCGTCAGTGAAACACGCACGCTTCCCCTTGGTCTACCTGGAATACTTTATAGCGGCAAGGCGAACACTAACTCTGTTATTCGCTCCAATCATTCAACAATCTTGAGTCTATCTGGGCTAATGTTCACTTTGCCGCTATGAAATCCGTATCAAAGAACTGCTCTACATTGCACAAATATATTAGCATGGATTATTATTTATGTCAAGTTTTTTATTGGCTCAATATCCTTGCGCCACTTTGCGATAGAGTAGCTTTATGCCATACACAAAAACCCCGGTCTTCCGGAGGTGCGGGATGCAAGCGGCGCTACCGTATTGGGATTTCTTTTTATGTCGCGCTGGGAGGAGAATTTTGCGGCAAGCGAGAAAAGGGTTGCGGTTTTTGAGTCAACCGCAGGGCAAGGTTGTAAATGTTTCCCGCGCCCATGACCAATACTATCTCTTTCCTTTGTGTGTTTTGGGATATACGGCGATTATCTGGCGAAGGATCATATCCTTCCATGAGGTAATGTAATCTTTTCTGAAATCAAACCAAACACTCAAGAAATCATTTCTTTTGATCGCGCGCATGGCGCCAATTTCTGGATCTTGAAGATAAATGTTGCTTTTATCTAATCCCATGACAATTGAATAATGGCCGTCTGCAATCTCTGAATCAGAATAGTCGGATCGGCCGCGAGTAAACCAGTTGACGATAACGGGTATTCCTCTGGTAAGCCATTTTTCAATGTCGGCAAAGGTTGCTTCGTTCTTGATTTCTGCTTTTAGGCCGTAAGATTCAGCGACTCGTTTGATCGAAATATCATCCGTGCCAAGTTTAGAATTTCGTCCGCAACGATTTGCGATTTCTTTTTCGCTTTTCCGCATCCCATAGTAGTCCAGCACAATCTTTAAGCTTGCAGGTCCGCAATAACCGCCGCGGAGGGTTTCTTGAAATGGCTTGACTTGTAGTAATTTTGTCTGGATGTTTCTCTTCATAATGCTTGTATATTATCTTTGTTCGAGCATGTATCTGTACAAGTCCGACTTGCACAGATGTGAAATGCGGCATGTTAATCGGAGGGTTTATTTTGAGTCAACCGCAGGGCAAGGTTGTAAATGTTTCCCGCGCCCATGACCAATACAATTTCGCCCCCCTTTATATTTTCTTTGAGATATATTTCTGCTTCCTGCGTTGTTGGAATACGCAGTGTTTCGTATGTGGGGTTTTTCTTTTGAATCGCTTTGAGTAATTTCGCGGAAGACACCTTTTTGTTAATATCGGTTTCTTCTCTTCCGGCTACATCAAAAATGTCCAACAGCACCAGTTTTTGTATGGGCAGAGACGAAAGGGTTTTTATAAAATCTTTCCATAAGAAAAATGTGCGCTGGTGCTGATGGGGCTGGAAAATCAGCCAGATGTTTTTGGATTTGCCCCGGGCAGGGTTGAGAGGCCATTTTTGCCTGGCCGCCTGCAAGGTTGCGCGGATTTCCGTGGGATGATGCCCGTAATCAGAAACAAGGGTGTATGGCGCATTGTTTGCGGTTTTTAGTTTAAATATCTCAAACCTTCTCCACGATCCTTTGTATGAAGAAAGGGCGGCAAAACTTATGTTGTCCGGTATGTTGAGCAGTCGCGCCGCTTGCAGGGCGGCCATGGCGTTAGACAAGTTGTGGATTCCCGGGAGGCGCATATTTGGCCCAAGCTTTTTTGCGTCTGCCGATTTGGTTGAATACCAAACAACGCCGTATGGCGCGCGTTTTGGCACGATTGTTTTTGCTTCTTTATCGTCTTTGTTTATCACCAGAGTCCCCTCTTTTGGGATCTTTGCGATATATGTTTTGAACGCCTTTTTAATGTTCGCGAGGTTTTTATAAAAATCCAAGTGGTCTCTTTCAACATTGGTGACTATGGCAATGCGCGGGGAGTAATTTAAAAATGAGGAAAAGTGTTCGTCCGCTTCAATGACCAGATAGTTTGTAGTTTGTCGTTGGTTTACCCTGAGCAGTGTCGAAGGGTAGCTTGTAATCAGCACTTTGTTATTCGTTATTCGTTGTTGGTTATTTGTGGTTGGCTCTCCGCCCATGCGAAAGTTGCTGTTGCCGAGTTCTTTTATTTTTGTGCCAACGATAATGGTCGGGTTGAGCCCCGCTTTCATCAGCAGGAGGCCTACCATGGCGGTTGTGGTGCTTTTGCCGTGGCATCCAGACACTGTAATGGTGAAGTGCTCCTTGGTGAGTTCTCCAAGCGCTTGAGGATAGGTTTTCGGTTGCAGTTTATAGTTTTTAGCTTGTAATATCTCAGGATGCATTGGAGGGACTGCGGGCGTGTGAACGACCATATTAGTGTCGGGCGAGACGCATGAGGGGTCGGGCTGTCCAATGCGTATGGACGCGCCCAGGGTTTTTAGCTGATCCGTTATTTCAGACGATGAAAGATCGCACCCCGAAACCTTCCATCCTTTGGCGAGATAGTATTTGGCGAGCGCGGATATTCCTATTCCTCCTATGCCGATAAAATGAATGTTCATCTGAATTTCAATTACCAAAGATAAATCGTTCAAGAATTGTATATGTTGCTCCGGTTTTTGCAGGTTCGTTTTCCATGAGAGCAAAGGATGTTACCGGAATCGTAAGAGAAATTGATTCTTGTATCCGGGGCCGTTCTTCCAATTCCAGGGATTTAAACTCCGGTTCGTTCAGGCGCGCGAGCGTAATGTGGAGAGAAAAGGGCCTGGGGTCCGGCATAAACTTGAGTTTTTGAGACGCGCTTAAAGATTGAGCGAGCTTATTGCGGAGAGAAATCAGTTTTTGCGAAGGTTTGCCCGTTACCCATATCATGCGCGGGTTTTTCTCGGCGGGGCCGTATGCTATTTCAGAAAGCTCAATGAAAAATGACTTTTGCTCCCCTGCCGTTTCTTTGGCTAGGCGGGTAATTTCCGGCAGTTCTCTGTCTGAAGCGTTTCCGTAAAAAAGCAGGGTTGCGTGCAGGTTTTCTTTGTCTGTACGGCGGCAAGGCATATCAGGCCACTGGGCGCTGTATTCCAGGAGTTCTTTTTTTGTCTTTTCCTCCAGGAGTATGCCAAAGAAAATTCGTTTCATCGCAGTTGAATTTTAGCACAAAAGCCCTAGAATGAAAGCGATTATGACAAAGAAGCCAAAATCAGCGAATAAGGCGGCGGTGCGCGCAAACCTTGTAGTGCTTAAGGAAGAGGAGAAAGAGTCCCCTATCCAGCAGGCGGTGAACCACTATTTTTTTACCAAGGGGCTTACCTTGGAGCAGATAAAAGAAGACGCGAAGAAAAAGAAAATTTTGTATTCAAGATATACAAGGCCCGCGAGAGACCTTTTGATTTTGGCCGGTTCTCTTGATGCGGCAAAAGACGCGATAAACAAGGTTGCCGCGTGGGCTCAATCTCGCGGGCTGGATTACACCATAGAAACCGTGTGCAAACGGTGGCTGGAGCTGGATTCGTTGCGGCCAAAAATAAAGAAAAGGAAAGCATTTTATCGCGGAAATCCCATGGTATGGGACGAGTCAAAAAAGAAATGGTTCGTGATTAAAGACGGAGAATGGTTTGAGTTTGCCGACAATGAAGATGCCATTGAATGGCTGGAGGAGCGAAAATAAGGCAAATAGGTGAATTTAATAAGCATTGGTTTGAATCTTGTTTTCTTCCCATTTCCTATCGGAAGAATGCCTCGCAGTCCTGCCGAGCTTGGTCCCCGAGTAGAGACGAGGGGTCGGCAGGGCGAGAGCCAAGCTTGCCCCGATATACTCGTCGGGGCCTGCCCCGCCAGCTGGAGGCGGGGACAAGCGGTTCTGGAGAGAGGGAATGGGAAGAAAGCACGGTAACCAAAAATACAAATAAAGCTGAATAAATTTATGGTAGACATGGTAAGGGTTGTATTTTTTGGAACATCGGAGTTTGGCGCTCGCATACTGCGAAAACTAATCGCGGGAGGGTATTCTCCCGCGCTTGTTGTTACCGCCCCGGATGCTCTTGTGGGTAGAAAGCAAACGCTCACTCCCCCGCCCGTTAAGTCAGTTGCTCTGGAACATGATATTGCTGTATACCAGCCAGAGAAGTTGGGCATAGAAGCTGTGGCGAGAATTCAAGAAGTGCGCCCGGACATTCTTTTACTGGCGGCGTATGGGAAAATCATACCCGGGGCTCTGCTTCAAGTTGCTCCGCGCGGAGCTTTAAATGCGCATCCGTCTTTGCTTCCCAAATTTCGCGGGCCTTCCCCGATTCAATACGCCATTTTTTTAGGAGAGGAGAAGACCGGCGTGAGTATCATGGAGATGGACGAAGAAATAGATCACGGCCCCGTTATCATTCAAAGAGAATGCCTCATGGAATCTGATCAGTTCAAACTTGGAAAAGGAAGACCCTTGTATCCGGAACTGCACGACCGTTTGGCGGATATCGGGGGAGATTTGCTGGTTGAGATACTGCCCGGCTGGATATCAGGAACCTTGCGGGCAATACCGCAAAAGCATGGCTTAGCAACATTTACAAAGAAAATTGAGAAAGAAGACGGCCGCATTGACTGGACTAAAGATGCCTTGTATATAGAGAGGCGGATGCGGGCGTTCTTTCCTTGGCCCGGCATCTATACACTTTTGGAGGGCAAGATAATAAAGATACTGAATGCCCACGTTGAAGTTCTTGAAGGCGGGCATCCCGGCGCCATACTCCCCTTTCAGAATTCATTCGCGGTCGCATGCGGGAAAGACGCGCTTGTCATTGAAGAACTTCAGGCAGAAGGAGGAAAACCAATGTCAGCGCGCGAGTTCCTTTTAGGCCACAAAGACATCATGGGAAAAGTTTTGGAGTAAAGGTTGCGATACCGAAGGCAGTCTTTTCTAAAAACTAAACACTACAAACTAAAAACTACCATTATGCTTACCTATTTTGATCTAAGAAAAGGCGTACTGTTCATGCTGGAGGGCCAGCCGTATGAAGTGTTGGAGTGGAAACAGATGAGAAAAGCGCAGGATGTGTCTGTGGTTCAAACCAAGGTTCGCAATCTGATTACCGGAAAGGTTATCCCCAGAAACTTTCACCAGTCAGACAAGTTTGATGAAGCTGAACTTTCAAAGTTTAAGGCAAAGTTTTTGTACAATCACAGGGGTAAGTTTGTATTTGTGGAGCATGACAACCCCGCCGTGAGATTTGAACTGCCCCAAGAGCTTGTTGGGGAAACCGTTTCGTTCTTAAAGCCCAATGAAGTGGTGGAGGGCATCCGGTTTGAGGGCAAAATTATCAATATTGCCCCGCCAATTAAAGTTCAGCTCAAAGTTGTGGAATCCCCGCCTGGAATCAAAGGAGATAGGGCGCAAGGAGGCACAAAATCCGCGGTTTTAGAAAGCGGGGCAAACATACAGGTTCCTTTGTTTGTGGAGGAAGGAGATACAATTGAGGTGAACACGGAAACCGGCGAATATGTAAAACGGGTGTGAATTCGCTTGTTTGAATTTTCTGTAAGTTTCAGGGTATGCTCTGCCCGCTGTTTTCCTGCGACCACCACATTCCGCCCCCAGCGGGGCGGACGGGTTGCACTCTCGGCGGTTTTCCCTCACTGCTGTTCGGGACCATGCAAAACCGCCTGCGAGAGCTCGCTAGAAAGCAGCGGTTCCTCGCATACCCCAAGTGTTCATTTTTCGTCTATGAATTTTACTGTGTTAGCGGATTTCGTATACAAGCGTTATGGTAGATCGTATTTTTTGGGATCCCGGCTCTATGGAAGGAACCGGCGCTGAATCGGCTCCTCCCTTGCCGTATGCTTCATAGATCGCGGGATACGGGTAGGGCATGTCTTGATTTTCTTGGATTGAAAGAAGCCGTCCAACGCTAAAGCCCCCTGCTTTTGCCAGCATCTGGGCTTTTGTTTTTGCTTTGGCAATTGCTTTTGCTCGAGCTTCGTTTTGCGCCTCTTCCGGGTCGTCCAGAGAGAAAGAAAGCTGGGAAACCGAGTTGGCACCGTTTTTCACCACTCCGGCGAGGAGATCTCCGGCTACCGCAAAGTCCCGCGCTTTTACTAGGATATGTTGAGAAACCGTGTATCCCACAATATCTGGAGGCGGGCATACGGAGGTATCATTCCCGCAGTTGTAATACTGGTAGCGGGGTTCCACGGAATATGATTGCGTGGAAATATCTTTGCTTTCTACGCTTTTTGACTTTATATATTCAATGGCCGCGGTTGTTTTTTTGGCGTTTTCTTCCTGCAAAACGCCGAGATCCAGATTGCCCTGCGTGAGTACGCCAAAGCTAAATGTCGCCACATCCGGTATGGCGGTTACTTCTCCTTGCGCGGTCGCGGAGAAACTCCGAGATAAATTCTGGTCTACGCTTCTTGAATATGAAGATCCAAACTGAAGAGCGGCAAGAGAGAATGTTCCCAGGGCCGCGATCCCGGCTATAGAGAGGTATTTTTTGAGTTGTTCCGTCATGGTTGTTTGTTAGTGAGTTATCGTATTGCTGTTCCCGGTTCCACTTCGTGTTCTGTTGTCAGGAGTACCGGTTCCCCGTCTTTGCTTGCCGCCAGCAACATTCCCTGCGACTCTATGCCCATGAGCATTCTTGGTTCTAAAGCGGAGGCAATGACAATGGTTTTCCCGATGAGCGATTCGGGGCTGTGTGTTTTTCCTATGCCTGCCACAATTTGTCTGCGTTCCTCTCCCAGAGAAACTTGGAGCTTGAGAAGTTTTTCCGATCCTTCCACCCGGTCTGCCTCCAGGATTTTCGCGGTTTTCAATCCTATATGTTGCAGATCTTCAACGGTTGCCATGGTTTAAGTATATCTTGTATTTTCATTTGCGCAATAGAAAAGAGAAAGACGCCTTTGGGGCGTCTTTCTCTTTTCGACTATTTCTTGATTGGATCGGGTGCGAACATTGGTTGGCGAGCTTCGTGCGCTCCATTCGCGGCTTTAAGGCGCGTTTGGAACTTTGAAGTTCGCTTGTTTTAGAAGGGGTTAATGTGCAAGGAGACGAACCCTTGCTCTTCCCTTCCACCTGTATTATAGACCGGGGGTTCTTGCCTGTCAAGCCGAAGGCGCTGTATCAACAGTGCCGAGCGCCCATGGATTTTTAGGAGTCCAAAGGCGCGGACTAATTTATTCCGCGGCCTGTACCGAGATCAGTTCTACTTCAAAAATGAGCGTGGAAAAAGGCGGAATGCCGGGCCTTCCCTGCGCTCCATACGCCAGGTCATAGGGTATGGTGAGTTTTCTTTTGCCGCCTTCTTTCATGCCCGCGAATCCTTCATCCCAGCCCTTGATAACCTGGCCTCTGCCGAGCATGAACTCAAACGGAGTTCCGCGGTCAAGAGAGCTGTCAAACTTTGTTCCGTCTTTGAAGGTTCCGGTGTAGTGCGCGGTAATGAGAGATCCCGCGACTGCCTCTTTGCCTTCCCCTATTGTTATGTCCTCAATTTGAAATTGGTCTGCCATGGGTTCTTGATTTTGATTAGGTTGTTCTTGCGTTGCCCCGCTTTTTTTGTTTGGAGACAGGAAATATCCCGCTACTCCCAGGATTGCCAGAAGAACAATCCCGATGAATAATTGTTTCATAAGTTTTTATTAGTTATCTATTGCATTGCATGGAAAATTTTCTATAAGCTACCAGCTAATTCCTATTTTCCTGTTTTCTAGTATACTCCTACGCGTTATTTCCCGCAACATACCCCGTTGTCCAGCAGAGTTGCAGGGAGTATCCGCCCGAAGGTCTGTTGATGTGCAAGAGGTCTCCGGTTACAAAGAGGTTGGCGCATAGTTTTGATTGCATGGTTTTCGTGTCTATTTCTTTGAGATCCACTCCGCCGTCTACAACCACGGCTTTGTCTAGCCCCATAAGGCCGGTAACGGTTGCGGTCAGGTTTTTCAGGGCATGGGCGATACGGTCTCTTTGCTCTCGGGTAACGCTGTTGCTCTTTTCTTTTCCTGTCACGCCCTGAACCAAAAAAGAAAATACGCGCGCGGTTCCTTGGGGAAGAATCTTTTTGAGAGCGTTTACAACTGTTTTGTTTGGGTTTGTCTGGAACGCGTTGAGAATCTGTTTTTCCAGCGTTTGCCAGCTTACATTTGGATACGGGTCAATGGCCGCGGTTACTTCTCCTTCATGGAGCATATCCCCCACTTTTTGCGCGCTGTTTAACACGCACGGGCCGGATAGTCCAAAATGGGTAAACAGGATTTCTCCTGTTTTTGAAAAGATTTTCTTTCCATTGAGGAAAAATGATATGCGGGCCAAGGGCAAGGATATTCCCGCCAATCGTTTCACCCACGGATCTTGAACTGTTAAAGGAACAATGCTTGGCGTTGGAGTTTGCACGGAATGACCCAGGTTTTTCAGCATTGCAAAACCGTCTCCGGTGGACCCGGTTTCCGGATGAGACATGCCGCCGGATGCCAAAATAACAGAGGAACACCCGTACTCTTTGCCATTGGCGAGAACGCCGGAGACGGTTTTGTCCTTGGTGAGGATTTGAGAAACTCTCGCGCCGGTTTGTATGGCGATATGATTTTTTGAAAGATAGCGTTCCAACGCGCGAAAGACATCAAGCGCCTTTTCCGTTTTGGGGAACGCGCGCTTGTTTTCTTGTACGACAAGGGGCAATCCCTTGGATTCAAAAAAAGAGAATGTGTTTTTTACGCCGAATTGGGAAAATGGAGAATGCAGAAATGGTTCCGCTTTGCCGTACCGAGCGAGCAGTTCTTTGGCGTTGAATTCTGCGCTGGTAATGTTGCACCTCCCCCCGCCCGTGATTTTTAGTTTTTTGCCGAGTTCCCTGTTTTTTTCAAGCAAAAGCACCCGTTTGCCCCGCTCCCCCGCCCTGCCCGCGGCCATCATTCCGGAAGCCCCTCCGCCAACAACGATTACATCAAAGAAATTGTTTTGAGATATGGCATTCATGCTCCAAATGTACTGTGTTTTAAGAATAAATCAAGCCGAAGGTGCTGTAGCAACAGTGACGGAGGTGCTGTGCCGATTGCTTCTGCAGAAAGAAAAAAAGGAAAGCTACGGCTTTCCTTTATGGCATGAGTCCAAAAAATTTCTGAAGTTTCTCTTGTATTGCCGGCTGCCGCAGAGCTTTCATGGCCTTGGCCTCCAGCTGGCGGGCCCGCTCTCGGCTTACACCGAGTTGTGATCCTGTTTTTTCCAGTGTTTTGGCGGCGCCGCTTTCGTTTATGCCGAAGCGCGCGCATATGGCCTCAAACACGCGGGGTGTAAGCCCCGCTTCCAGTAAGATTTGCTGGAGGGCACGATAATTCAATGGCGTGTTTGCGATGATATCTCCAGGGTCTATTGCGTTTGGGTCTGCCAGGAAATCCTCAATGGGGGTGTCATTTTCGGGACCAACCAGCAGGGAAAGTGATTGTGTGTGCTGAATATATTGGGCCCGCAGGGTTTTGCTCACATGGTCAGCGGTTTCCCCGAGTATCTCTGCCAGTTCTTCCGGACTCGGTTCGCGTCCGCTGTTTTGAAGAAAATCTCTGCGCGCCCGGAGGACTTCTTTTATATCAGTTTGAACTTTTGCCGGAACGCAGATTAAGTACTCTTGTTCTGCGCACGCGCGGCCGACGAATTGACGGATCCACCAGTTGCCGTAGGTGCTGAACTTGTTTCCTCGGCGATAGCTGAACTTTTTTACCGCCTGCATGAGACCCATGTTGCCTTCCTGAATCATGTCCAGGAGTTCAACACCTTTGCCGCGGTATCGTTTGGCGATGCTTACAACCAGCCGCAGGTTGTATTCCGTCAGCCGAATCGCGGCCGCTTTTGCGTCAGCATGGATTTTGCGGTAGTAGGGGCGGAACAGCGCGTTGCGGGAGTTGAGAAGTATGTCATCTGGATCTAATTCCAGTAGCGGCGTGCTTCCCATGATGTCTGTTGCTTCGGGAGGCAGTAGCCGTAGCCCGCACGACAGAGCGATGATTCGTTCCGCGGTTTTTTCTGCTTTCTCGTTGAGAACTTGAGCTACTCTTTTCACGATGTCCGTTTCCGTGGTTATGACCCCGTCAATGGCATCGCGAATTTCCATGGCATGCATAAGGGTGGAGCCGGGATGCAGGCCCAAAGATTGTCTCAAGGCACTAACAAGAGGCAGTTCCTTTGAGAGAAGTTGGAGAATATGGGAAACGATTTCCCATGCCTCTGGGGGATGCCCATGGATTTCGTGCATACTCTGCTCTAGCTTTTTCAGGTATGCTCCCGTTTCCATGGCCCTTCCAATATCTGCTTCGTTCTCGCGGGTTAGCAGATTTTTTGGCAAGGCATTGAGATATTCTTGTATTGAATTTCTCTGGGCCCCCTCTTCGGGGTCGTCGTATTCCTCTTCCTCCGCGTCTTCCGGAAGAGCTAGTTCCTCGTCTTCATAGTTCTGGTTTGGCATACACTCCTCCTTGCGTCAGGGGTTTTCCTTGCCAGTATATATTGCATTGTGGTAGGTGCTTCCAATAACTTTATTGGAATAATACCATATAGGTTTTTAATATTCCCGTCAAATTTCCGCTGTTAAGACAGTCCATAACAACGGAGAACCTAAAAAAGCCGAGACGCGTTCGGTTATATCGCGAAAAGATATTTTTTGAATTTTCTACGAAGCGAGCCAGCCGCCGTCCGCAAAGAAGGTGGAGCCGGTTATGTAGCTTGATTCTTCCGAGGCGAGAAATGCCACGAGAGACGCTACTTCTTTGGCTTGTCCCACCCTTTTCATAGGGATTCTGGATATAATGGAATCCAATTCCGTTTTTGACATATCTGCCACAGGAGTCATGGGCGTATCAATGGCCCCCGGAGCCACGACATTAACGGTAATGCCCAAAGAAGCCCATTCCGCGGCCAGGGACTCTGTCATGCCAATGATGCCGCCTTTTGAGGCCGC
Organism: Candidatus Wildermuthbacteria bacterium; assembly: GCA_016203455.1. Classification (GTDB taxonomy): domain Bacteria; phylum Patescibacteriota; class Minisyncoccia; order Minisyncoccales; family UBA10102; genus JACQMR01. Next base: position 8,444 of record JACQMR010000015.1, on the reverse strand, counting down.
GTAGTGAGCCGCGCCCGCAAACCCAATGCCAACTTGCCCGGAAGCAATGGAAGCAATGTTTATAATGCGGCCCCATTTTTGTTTTGCCATTTCTTTCGCGGCCTGCCGGGCGCACAGAAACTGCCCTTTCAGGTTGATGTTCAAGGTTTGATCCCATTCTTGTTCCGTGAGTTCAAGCGCGGGTTTTTGAAAAAAGATTCCCGCGTTGTTCACCAGTATATCTATTTTCCCGTATGCTCTTATCGCTTCTTGAAAGACGGCTTGTATTTCTTTTGCGTTTGTAACATCCATCTGGAAAGCTATTGCTTTTCCCCCGCCGGCTTGTATTTCATCTGCCACCTTTTGGCACTCGTCTTTGTTAATGTCAGTAACAATAACACTGGCTTTTTGCCGGGCCAATGCTAAGGCGTGGGCCTTGCCCATTCCCCTTCTGGCGCCGGTTACCATTGCTACTTTGTTGGCGAGGTCAAACATATTTTTATGCGTGATATTGTATAAAGAAATTTTTAAACTCGTTATGCCGTATCTTATCAAGCGCGAGATGAATAAGCCAGGGAATGTTATCCAGCGCGTGTTCCGGTATGTCTTTCACCGAAAACCATTGTATTTTTTCATCGGTTTTTGTCACCGCGTCTTTTGGGTCGCCCTGGTGCAAAAGAACATACGCGTCCACTTGCCATGTTTTCCCACGCAGTTCTCCAAAGAATATCCAGTCGGTTTCTGTGGTTTTAAGTCCGGTTTCTTCAAAAATTTCGCGTACTACGCACGCGATGCTTGCTTCTCCCGTTTCTATTTTTCCGCCAACGGCATTAAGTTTTCCTTTTTGCCATTCCGGCCTATTTTTTTCCACAAGAAGCACGCGGGACAGGTCTTGGGTAAAAATGAATCCAAGCGTGTACTTTTGCATAGTTCTTTGTATCACGGGGGCGGTACGCATGAAAAGAAGCAAAAGAAAACGGCCGCCTCTGTTAGGTAGGGCGGCCAAGAGCGTGCCATTGAAGATGGTTTGGACCGTGGTGAATTAGGATAAGTTCGCGAAAGAGGCATATTTGCCCCTGTCCGCTCATTGGATTGAGTGTGATTATATATGTATTGGGGGATACATTGGGAGTATATTGGAATGCCGCGCGGCAATCTTTGCAGGGGTGCAGAGTTGGGCTTTTAATGCCGCTTCCGTGGTCTTCTTGGGGAGGGCCTTCAATTGCAATTGCCACAATGTGGCGATATCCCCATGCCAACGCGCTCTGCACGGCCACCCGTTCCGCGCAGACGGTTTGCGCGTCAGACGCCGTCTTTTCGTTGCACCCTAAGAAGATTGCGGTCTGGTCTGCCCCTTTTTCTTCGGGATTTGATGCTAAAGCCGCGCAACCTACATGGAACCCCCTGTAGGATACGGCGTGCTTTCGCGCTTGTGCGGCGCGTTCGGCAAGAGTCGGAAAAGAGTTTATTAGCAGTTGGAGGTTTCTTTGAGATCCTTCTCCGCGAAAAATATCATAAACCCCGCCGGATATGTAGATGATAGTCCCTCTAACCATCATCTGTATGCTTGCGGCAGTTTGTTCATATTGTTCGTATGACATGCTCCCCCCCCTGTTTGCCATCTGGATTAAAAACTGATTCTACTAGTATATGAGGAAGCGATATCTGTCAAATCCTGAATTATTGTCAAGCTGTGCAAGTCCGACTTGCACAGCTCATATTCCTTCTCTTTGATCAACAAGTCCTCCCATATAGCGGGCTTCGTATATGACTTTTCCGTCTCGCGTGATTTGTTCCTCTCCGGAGAATTTTTCCAGAACGCCCGTCCAGGAGTTTGTGTATGCAAGGTTTCCCTTGGCATATTTTTCGGGGCCTCTAAAGGGGTGTTCTTCGGGCATACGCATGAGGGCATTTCTTAAGACAGCGTATATGGCGTTTGGATTCTCGTTTTCTATAACCCGTCCATAATACACCATTATCCATACGGATTTTCCTTTGTAAGAAACCGCTATTCTCCCGCCATAGGGCTCCCCGCCAAAAAAGTTGTCATGCGATTTCCAATCCCCTTTCGCAAAGAAAATTGCATGAGACCCGTCTGGTTCTGTGGTGATTTCTTTTCCCGCGGCGTATCCTTGCTTGTTGCTTTCAATGAGAAATTCGCGCAATGCTTCTGTGTCCATGTGTGATGCTTTCTGTATTTATTGCTCCGTACCTTCCCGTTCGCTGTATGGTATGTTTTTCATAACGCAGTCAATCGCCTGTTGTATGTAGGGAATAATGTTTTCGGGCAGGGTGTTGAGGCCAAACCAGCTAAGATCACTGCACTTTTCCGGTTCCATGTTTTTTGGTTCGCCTCGCCATTTTTCGGTTGTAAAAAAGAAATCAATCCGTTCGTTGCCCGGGACTAATTTGTTCATAGTATGAACAAGGCGTAAGTTTTCTGGCGTAATATCAATCCCCGCTTCTTCTTTTGCTTCCCTCACCATGGCTTGCGTGAGTGTTTCACCGCCATCAAGATGTCCTGCCGGAAAACTGTAATACCCGTCAAAATATCCTGTGTTATATCTTTTGGAAAGAAGAATTTCATTTTCTTTGATTAACACCAAGTATACCGCAGGTGTTATTTTAAATCTTTCTTTTGCCATAGTATGAATAAAAATCAGATTTTCTATTGGTTGAGTTCTGTTTTCAAGATGGGGATTTGAATGTGATCAGGTTGAGCTTCTTTTTTCTGGACCAGCGTTTTATTTCCGCCTCGCGTTTCCTGGCATCTTTTATATTGGTAAACGCCTCGGTATATTTTAACATAACCGGCCGCCTGGCTTTTGTATATCGAGCTCCCCTCTTTGATTGATTGTGTTCTTTGAGCCGCTTGGCAAGATTATTCGCGCATCCGGTATACAACGATTGGTCGGCGCACTCAACGATATACACATGGAATTTCATAAAAAGGAAAATAGGCGTCAGGCGATTTTTCTTTTCAATTAGTGTGTAAGCTGTGCAAGTCGGACTTGCACATCCTGCATAAGAGGGATTTTGAGGACTTTAAAGGATACTCCCCTGACCCGTCTCGGTCGGGTCTATTTTAGCACAAAACCTGTCCCCCAGTGAACGAAGTTCTACTACTAGGACAAGACAAATGAGACACTGGATAGGCGTATTGTCTCGCGTTTCATTCGGAGATTCTTTTTTTCATGTAAATCCTGTCAGAATCTCCCGAAGAGATGAGCTTTTTCCAATTTCTTCCCTTGTTTTAAAAAATGCGTCCTCTCCAATCAGCATCTCTATACAAAGAACCCCACTCTTCATGAGTAGGCAGTAGTTTTTTGCCATAAATATGGTATCTCGTCAATTTAACCTGTGTACTATCTTTTCCGATTAGTAGTAATGGGCCGAGATTGTACAATATAGAATACATCATCTTTTCTGCACCACTCAATATCGCACCCTTTGCCGTGAATGCGCTCTATTTTTTGAGCTATATTTGCCAACTCGATGATTTGTCTTCCAGAGAGTTTTTGTTTCAAACTTTTTTGCATGGATACCAATTTTGTACCGCTGTTTTTTGCTGCCTTGGTAGCTCTGTTTTGTTCTTGCACATCAGCCTCAAGAATAATGTTGCTCTCCCGCTCTACTTTATATTTGTCTGGTATTATTTCGCCCTGAACAAGAAGTTCTCCGAGCCCGAACACTGCTTCTATCAAGATATTGTTATCTTTTGAGTCAAGGGGGTTTCTGGTAAAGCATACGCCCGAGATATCGCTGTCGATATATTCTTGAACGATTACAGCCATTTTTATGGACGCAAGCCGCTTTATATTGTTTATGTAATGGATAACCCTGTCATTAAATACAGAAGCCCAGCATTGTTTTACAGCGCTGAGAACATCTTTTTGCGGGATATTCAAATAACTCTCAAACGCGCCGGCCCATGATTTTGTGCCCGCATCTTCCACATTTGCCGAGGATCTTACCACATAGTGTTTTAATCCGTACTGCGCAAGGCGGTCATGTAGCTCAAACTCCATCTCTTTTGGGATATTGCCATTAAGAATAGAATTCCTGATTTTTGCTACTTTTTTTTGAATAGCAGGATGAGATTTCACTTGAGAAAGCTTTTTTATGTCATTTGTGATGCCGTTTGCTTCTAAGAAAAGGCCGTATGCTTTCGTGGTTATTGCAAACCCCTTTGGTACAGGAATTTTATATACGCGCAACTCAAAAAGCGGAAGGGCTTTTCCTCCTATATGTTTGAGGGCTTCACGGTTAATATTTTTTTGCTCTAATGCGACCGTAAACATAGATAGTTTTTTAATGTTTTGTTACAATGCCGCTATTTGCATCAACTGTTATTGTATCTCCATCGTGCAATGCACGGGTTGCGATTTTCGTTCCAATAATACAAGGTATCTGTTTTTCTCTTGCTATTAAGGATGCATGAGACATTAATCCCCCTTCGTCAGTCACCACTGCTTTGACTATAGAAAATGCCCGCGTGAGGCTTGGCGCGGTCATGGGAGCAATGAGAATATCCGTTTTTTTAAGACTACACATATATTGTTTGTACTCGTGAGTTGTTGATATGAGCGGCAAAACACGCGCCACGCCCACCACTTTTCCTGGATAGGCTATTGACCCTTTGAAAGAAGTTACCCGGGATTGATCGCGTTCATAACGAATGAGATTCTGGAGTTCCGTATTTGACACTTCTTTCGCATGCGGGGATTCCGCCATACATATTTTAAGCGCGAAATTTTTCTGTCTTTTATTGACTGATGTTAAATTCGGCTCTTTGCCTTCAAGAAGTAGGGATTTAAGCTCTTGTAGTTGTAAATTTGATACTTGTGGAATTGCAAGATATGTTCTTCTAGCTGTTTCTCGCAAGAGCAATTCGGCATAATCGCCAACAGAAAAACTCGTCCGTTTTGCCTTAAAGCGCATTTGGGCAACGCGATGCATAAGCTTTATCAGCTTTAATCCTTCTGTGTCGATTCCGTATTTTTTGGAAAGAAGGCAGCTTTTGTCTGCTACTATGCGCGAAAAAAGTTTTCCCGGATTTTTGTAGTGTACTAGCTTGGAATGCACGGCATTCAAGGCCATCTCTTCAATATGCTTAACAAAGTGCGGCTCCGTAAGCCGGTAGGTCACTATCATTTCCTGAATGAGAGATAGCAACTCAAGGAATAACTTATACAGCTCTTTGCTTGCGACTTTTTGTATATTTTGCTTTGTATAACGAGGAGACATTTTGTTTGTCTTTTCTCGCATCTTTTGAAATTCCTTTTTAAGCTGCAGTATCTTCTTTGGATTTTTTATGAGATGAGCGGTCGTCTTCTGAACTGTTTTTAATTCTTGATCAGAGGCATAGGCGGTCAAAACACCATCTTCATAAAGCAACACGCCGCTATGCAAAAAGTACGCTTGCGCCGTAACATTGCTCGCCCAAAGATAATCCACATAATGTTCTCTCCACAGAAAGTGTAAGTTCATACTTCGCCGTTAATAACAACGCGCAATTTGTTCCGTTTTGAGAGGTGCATTGTTTCGTAATTGAAGTTAACTATTTTTGATTTCATCAGTTTGGTCTTTTCGGCGTCAGTATCGATAGTCCAAATTCGCAAGATAGTTGTACTACCCTCTTTTTGGAAATCGATCTTATGTTTGATTAATTTGCCATAAACTTTAGAAATGATGGCTTCTAAATCTTTGACTGCCAATTCTGAACCCTCGTGCAAAAGAATTGTTTCTTGGTTCCTTCCCTTTACCCAAACCCTTGGACTTTTATCTCCGCAAGGACACTTTTTTTGAGATATTTTGCATATGTCTTTTGTTTTATACCTAGTAATCGGGGTAACGGCATGAGAAAAAGTAGTTATTGCGAGCTCGCCCCATTTATCCTCTTGCAGTACCTTATCCGTTTCTAGATCTATTATCTCCAGATAAGCTTTGTTCGGCAAAAAATGGTAGCCGTCATGGAAACGACATTCTACCCCTATAATTCCTTCCGTCAATCCATAAGCATCAAATATTTCGGCGTTGAAGTATGTTTCTATTTCGCGCCTCGTCTGTTTTGCTAGAAGTTCGCCAGTTGTTTCCAATATTTTGACATCTGGACTCCTTAAGACATCTTTGAGCTCGATGAGAACCGATGGAAGTGACGAAATGACGGTAGGATGGGAAGCTTTTATAAGATCTCCTATTACTTCTCTGGGTAAATCTGTATCAATTGGGATAACGGTATTCCCTGCGCGTACATGTCCTTGGGTAGTAAAATATCCTACACCCCAGAAATACTGGTCCATTAGCACAACAACCCTTTCTTTTTCGGCTATTCCTTCTATTTCGCAAAACCATTTAAGATATTCCGTAGCATATTCTATGGAATCTGCATTATAATAGATTGCCTTCGGTTTAGAAGTGGTTCCGCTCGTAAAATATACATATAAACCTTTGTCTTCTTTTTTGAGAGAACCAAAATCAGCGTTGCGAATTCTGCTTTCGTCCAGAAAAGGAATTTGAGTAAAATCATGAACATCGTCTATGCCATCATACAAGTTTCCATATATCTTAGTACTCTTTAGCCTCGTAAGAGTCGTTTTTATGTCGCTATCTAGCATACTTTTGTTTGTCGAGCACCTCTATCTTTATTTTCATATTTTTTTTCGCATTTTCTTCATACATCAAACCGATGCTCATGCGTACGATTTTATGATACACTACATCGCTAAAATCTATAGACATATTGGTCAATAAACTGGAAAGTTCTTCCAGCAATACATGCTTTTGCGTACCGATTTCAGTTGCCGTGTAAAGATTGAATACTACAAAACTTTCTCCCATTTCGTTGTCCGATACTTCTATTTTACACCGGCATATTGGAATATGGCTTTTTGAAAGTGCCTCACGAATCTGATATGAATGTACTTTGACACCGCCGGAAACCTTAAAAGTTTCTTGGACTCTTCCTTCCCATATTATCCTTGGCCAACTTCTCCCACAAGGGCATTGGGCATAATCAATCAAGCCAAGATCCCCTAACGGATAACGGATCAGGGGGATGGCTTCTGAAACGAGCGAAGTGATAACAAGAAGTCCCACGCCTCGAGTGGGCAGGTAGGTGTGCTGGTCTATCGTTTCCACGATCAGCTGTTTTGGATCGAAATGGAACCCGTTATGAATAGAGCATTCAATGCCGATAAAGCTTTCGCTTGAAGCGTACGACGAGTATACAGTGGCTCCAAAAGAATCATGGAGTTTTTCTCTTAAGGTGTCGCTAATATATTCTCCAGAAGTAATAATTTTTTTAATGCGTGTTTCGCGCCCGAGCATTTCGTTTACGTAGAGTAATCTTTGCGCGAAACTAGGTGTTGTAATGACAACACCAATGTTGTGTTTTTGAAAAATCGAGAATCGTTCCCTAATCTCATCAATATTACTTAGTAAACCCATTGGGAATACGGTACACCCTAGCATAAAAAGCGCTGTTTGCGCTGATGGACCTGCTACCCATGGGCCAAAGGGCAGAAGTATAGCTACCTTGTCTCGCTTATTAATCGTTGCGATTTCATAACATTCTTTTCGATATTTTCCGCGCCCAACCCACTCATGTTCAGTAAAGGGTATCATTTTAGGATTGCTCGTGGTGCCGGCAGAAAAGTAATAATATGCGACTTGATCCTCGTTCACAGCCAAAGATTCTTTTATTTTTCGAGAATCAAACAAGTCTTTACTTGCTAAGGGAAAGTCTTTAAACATGGCCGCGCTACCCCACAGCTTCCTGTAGTATAATGCATTACGAGCTTTCTCAATGAGGGTATTTGTTTTTTGGACCATATATAACTTATTTACATTACTCATATTCTTATGCCAAGGCGTTTAAGATACAAAAGAATGTTTCTATGCGAGGATATATTTGATTAATCCGGACAACTCTGCAGGCTTGAGAGTATAGATTATGACACCCGAATTTTCAGGATGCCTACAATATACAAAAAGGCTGTTGATCTTATGTTGAAACATAATACTTTTACATATTTTGACTTCGGGGGCATAAAAAGGTTTCGAGGTTTAGTCTCAGATTATGGGCAATATCTTGCGAGGGTTCAATTAGACGAACATTTTGTCTTCGTTGGTAGTGGCGTTAGTTTGTTAATTTTCTCGGTAATAGAATCAATGTTAAGATTACCGTGAAATAAGCAAAGGCGTGTGGATAACTTAGTTTAAAGAAGTTTACTAGTATGCAGTTTCTTGAGTTTTAGTATTTTGATTTTTCATTCCTTAACTTTCTTTCCAACCAACATGATTCTATGACGCGAAAGTTTTATTCCTTTTGTTGTTGAGAACTCTTTGGCATATTGCTCTAGTTTTTGTCTATCTTTCGTTGAATCAAAATTCTCAAAGATAGGCACTCCTTGTAAAAATAGGTCCAAATCTTTATATGTACGATAATACTCAAAATAATGGAA